>NZ_CP100357.1 GCF_024204665.1 Natronosalvus rutilus
GAACTCATCCACGACTTTTGACGTATTAAGCCTAGTCTTGAGTTGGTATGTTCATGAGTATCTGCGTGTGCATTGGGAACCACACTGGACAGTATGACCAATCAGCAACACTGGTCAGTATTACTGAACTGTCTGACTAGTATTTATATACTAATAGACCATCTGGATAGTCTGTATGATTCCGTACACGGTGTGGTCTGAGGCTGGTGGCGTCGGGAAGACGACGTTTACCGTCAACCTCGCTCGAGCACACGTCGAACAGGGAAACCGCGTTCTGGCGATCGACATGGACCCCCAGGATGGCGGGCTTACGCATCACTTCGGCGTCGACGACGACAAAGCCAACAGCGAGGTCGACAATCTCGTACTCCATATGATCGGTAGGCCGCGCGGCCCGTTCGAGGAGATCGTGCGCACCTCCGAAGGCGTCGATATCGTTCCGAGTCACAATATGCTCGGTACGCTCGACGAGCTCCTGACGAAAGCTGCCGATCTCGAGGAGGACACAAACCCAGATCCAAATTACGTCTTTGAGAAAGAGAAACAACTCCGACGCGTGCTCATCGACGCTGGCGTTCCGACCGAGTACGACGTAATTCTCATCGATCCGCCGGCATCGGAGGGGCAGCATCTCTACAACGCAGTTTATGCAACGTCGAACCTTCTCATCCCGTTCGAGCCGTCGCCGAAAGGCGAGAAAAGCGTCGATGGACTGCGTGACGTCATCAAGGGCCTCGAGGCGGAACTCGAGGATATCGACGTTGGCGTTCTCGGCGCCGTCCCGAACAAGGTGAAAGGGACGAACGTCAATCAGAAGTATATCGCTTTACTCGAAGAGGAGGATATCCCGATCGCCCCGGTCACGATCGGCGAGCGTGGCTCGATGCTCGGCGACGCGTGGGACAACCAAGTCAGTGTCTACGAACTCGACGCGAACGATGACTACCGTGACCTCCGTGACTACGAGCGACCGACGCTCGAGAAGTTCGATGAGCTCGCAGCATACCTCGAGAAACAGTTCGAGACCACCGAGGTGAAAGCATGAAAACTGGTGCTACTGATCCGTTTGCTGACGACGACCAGGACGACGAACCAGACGAACTGGCCAGTATGACTGAGCAGTCTGACCCGAAGCCGGAGACAGAAAACCCGGAGCCGTCTGCGAGTAATACCAGTCAGTTTGACCGGTCAGACCTACCACTCATACTGACCCGTGATTCTGTGAAGGATGACCGTGATGACGTCCACCAGCTATTCGTCTACGAGCAGACCTCCGAGAAAGAGAAGTCAGCCCGGCGGGCGCTCGAGGATCGGATCGGCGATGACCTCTACAAGCTCGACGTTCGCGAAGCCATCTACCTCGCCGGGATGCAGAATCTCGATGACGCCGAATCCATCCTTCGTGAGTGGGGCGCAGATATCTAGCCCGACTTATGGAAGCACATTGAACGGCCAATCTTGGTGATACATCATAGGACAACTTTCTCGCGGTTGAGACACTCAAGGTATCTCCTTGTGGTGGTCAAGGTCAAATCAGAAACAGCACGAAGAGTCTCTCTCGCGTACAACCTGGCCGTTAGAATAATATCGGACCAAGCGAGACTGTCGCTTGCACGGAGAGGGGGACATCGCTAGCCCAGGTGTTGCTGGGGATCCTCCAATCACTAACCATCATTTTCCCGCGTTTGACACACCGACTGGTGACACCAACGTCTCCAGCCATTGAGGCCGATTTTGAAAACACTACCTCAGTCCACTGTAGCACTGATTACTCGATACCGACATCAACGACATCGGCACACGCACTCACTAACTCACGAACATCGTCAGCAGCCCCCGCATCAATCGCAGCAGCAATTCCTTGGGTTTCGCCGACGACGAAATGTAGCTCTGTTGCATCTTCGAAAAATCGTGTGGTTGCGAGTAATCTCCCATGAGCATATAGCGATTCTTGGTGTGGCGTATCGAGCGCTTCTAATCGGTTATCGCGGAAGACTCGCTGGAGGTCGCCACAGTCATATGCTGACTCAACATCATCTCGAGTGAACAGGAACTCGCTCTCTTCGGGCGTATAGTATCCAACGCTCCGCAGATCGTCGTCGAACTCCTCCTCCAAGTAGCCATGGAGTTCGCCCGCCGCTTCTCGTACCATATCAAATAAATTGATAGCCTTTGATAATAAGAATGTAGGCTACCCCTGAGTGATGCCTCTACCCTTTTGAAGGCTGAACCTACAAGAAATCGCATATCACTACCTCATGAATTGGTCGACATATGCGATGGCAAATATTCCACTCAGCCAAAACATTTGGGAATGATCGGTATCCCCAGCGGGCACATTGCTGAAAGTAGGATTGTGACGAATAACGTTCTACAGCGAGATTTTCGTAAATATGATGTCCTTCTCATTGAGCCTGACCCTGGTAGCGTTTCACGGTTCATCGACTCGTTCGAGGCAACAGAGGTCACTAATAACGTAACTGTTGTCTCGACGGGCAACGAAGCGCTCGAGTTTCTGAATCGAAAGGGCGACTATTCGGACGCGCCCCGCCCCGATCTCGTACTCCTCGATCTCCAATTGTCTGGACCGAGCGGAACCGAGATTCTTGCCGAGCTCAAAAACAGACCTGTGTTACGTCAGATTCCTGTGCTCGTTCTAACCACGTCGGATGCAACAGAAGATATCGTTCAGTCGTACGATCTCTATGCGAACGCATACCTGCAAAAACCCGATTCATCAGATGAACTTGATCAACTTGCACAGGTGATTGAAGATTTCTGGCTAAGGACTGTCCGGTTGCCTCCGAAAGAAAACTAAGAGGTGTCTCTATGGATCGGTTGAATTGGTAGTTGCTATGGTTTCGGGAGTTAAGTTTGTGACAATATTGATTAAGGGTTCTACAATTGTGAGTGAGATGATGGCCTCTGTTTAGGTTTCGTCTGCCTCTTCTGGTTCTTCGATTATCATTGCAATAGTGAGAACGGCGTCAAACTCCTCGGGGGAACCCTGGGCCTGAATAACCCCTTGTTCTTTGTCGTACTGGATGAACTCCACTTCAGCAGATTTTGGAAGGTGTACATGTTTCAAATCGAGAGCAATTTTTTCGAACCGATCTATATCCTCATCTGTCCCCGGTGGGTCGTCTTCCCACGTCTCTATTTTTTCCACCAGTTCAGAAACGGCTACTGGTCCGTCCTTTTCGTAGAGACAATACAAAACATATCGCCGTCTCTGGTCCTTCAACAATTCAAAGACTTCGTCCAATGTGACCATATTCAATAGTTGCCGTATTAGCATTTAACGCTCTCTACCGCCACTCCCTTACGTAATTCTCGCACAATTACGGGAATGCAAGGAGAAATCCCCGCCCTTCAGGGCGGGGAGGATGTCAAATGCAATCAATCCACCCCTGCTAAACCGTCTATTTGTCAGGCGTCGAACGATCAAAGAGAAGCAATAGGGGGTTATTCATCACTGACTACTACCTCATTTCCTTCAATCTGGACTTCGTAATCGTCGACAGAGAAGGCGACCGAAACATGGTCAGAAGAGAAGACCAGTGTATCGAGAGCATCTGGATCGACTTGATCATACAATGTCATATCGAGAGTGTCCGAAACGTCAGTTATTTCAACGTCTTCAGCATGCGCAACAGCGTTGATTACGGCGATGCTCGGTCTCGTAGCCGACCAATCGTATTCATCTCGTATCGAACTGCTGTCGTCATTGTTACCCCCCATACACCTCCTTACAATTTGAGAGGGAAATATTTGCTGTAAAACGACAGATATCATGACTCTCAGCCAGTCTACTACGCATTTTCTCTACAGCACAACTACTACAGACAGTCAACTATCTGTGTTCCCGCTATTGGGAATCTGGTCTGTAGGTTCCCGGTAGTGTTCGAGGAATGTCTCAAAAGTGTTCAACCGCCCCAGTCAACCACCAGAGGTAGGTGATGTCGGCAGCTGCGTGAAATCACCAGGCCCGGGGAATATCGTTCAACCGGGATATAGCTAGTCGTCACCGGTCACCCCAAGCTAGCACCGTACCTCGAGAAACAGTTCGAGACCACAAAGGTGAAAGTATGGAAACCGGTGCTACCGATTCGTTTGCTGACAACGAACCAGACGAACCGGCCAGTGTGTCTAAGGATTCTGAGCAGCCAGTACCCGACGAAAATCCAGTGCAGTCTATGGGTAATACTGACCAGTTTGACCAGTCAGACTTACTGATCATACTGGCCCGTGATTCTGTCAAAGACGACCGCAACGATGTCCATCAGCTATTCGTCTACGAGGAACCCCCTGAGAAAGAGAAGGTGGCTCGGTGTGCGCTAGAGCGTCGAATCGGTGACAACCTCTATAAGCACGACGTTCGCGAAGCGATCTGCATTGTCGGATGCAGAACCTCGACGATGCAGAAGACGTCCTTCGCGAATGGGTGCGAACATCTAATCCGACCCTTTTTAACCGAATACGCGGCCAACGCCGGCGATGCACTCACAGGACGACCTGCTCATCGTCGAGGCGCTGATCAAATGCGCACGCGAATGCGACCTCCATGACCCCGACCGAAGCGGTCGGGCGCTGACACTCGCCGAAAGCGTGGCTGGCGAGCACGGGCCGGGGCTCGAGGACGCACTGTTCCAGATTGAATGACGTGCTAGGCATATACTGTCAGAAATATAATCAAAACCAAGGTATATAAACAAACGACAAAGAGTCAAGTTACTCAAAAACGGGTTTCTCGCCACAGCGGTCGGAATCACATACATATTGCTTGTTTTTCTATTGAAAGACCCACAATACGAGATTCTTGCTAGCCGATCCGGAAGAATTGGTATGATAGTTTTGGCAGCCGTGGCGGCCGTGGCTGTGGCCATGACGATAATAGATTGAACAACCGTATACCCCTCCCTTTCCTATCCGAGTGCTAACAGGCGTCAGACGTTGATATCTGGACGATTCGTATATAGGACTGGGGGTCGGAATTTCCATACATCGATAATTGGTTTACAACGGTTCTTAATGAATTGGTGGCCTGTGTTACTTATCTCGGTTGTCTCATCCAGACAAAGATCTTAGCGGTAGTTTTACGTGATTGTCAGTTGTGGCGAAACGTACGAGAATGAGAGATTTAGAATTCACCAGGGCCACAGGAAACGGCATTCTCGAGCGGGTGAGGCGATGAGCCAGAGCGATACCATCAACTGGTCGCGGATGTCTCTCGAGGAACTCCAGCACTACTGGAACGCCTACATCGAGCCCGACCTCGCACGGGACGGCCTCGACCTCTCGACGCGGCCGACCTACGAGGAGATCAGCGAGTCTGGCTACTCCGGAATCGCATACGCGCTTCGCGAACATCACGAGCTCACGTTGAGCCAGTTCCTCGCGACGGTCGGCTATCCAGAGCCCAATTCTGAGAACTCCTACACCTGGGGTATTGACGACGAAACCACCACGCAGGAACTCGAGTTGTACCTGACGACTTACCTCCGCCGGAAAGGAACGTCAGAACAGACGGTCGCCTCCAAGCGTTCACGGCTCGCTCGCTACGTCCGTACCTACGCGGATCACTACGACAGCGCCGATATTGTCGTACGGGTCCGGGAGGACACCGTCGTTCGTCGAGACGAACGCCAGCGCGTACGTGGGGTCTTCGACTCGTTCGACGTCGACCTCTCGAGCGCGGAATCGAAACATAAGCACTTGACTGACGTGGTGTCGTTTTACGCGTGGCTCGAGGGCGATCGGGACGCCAAATACAACCCGGCACTCGGTGCCCCGCACGACTACCGCTGGAAGAACGAGACGCCCGACGCTGAAGAGCGCAACCCGTCAGCGCTCGAGGCACACCATGTCCGGGCGCTCGCAGATGCGTGTGAATCGCTCTCCGATCGACTCCTGGTCGTCGCGACCTGTGGATGGGGGCTTCGACGCGGTGAGGTGGCAGCCCTCTCGACGAGCCAGACGGAAATCGACGACGGCGACCCCCGAATCGTCTTCGGAAACGAACGCAAGAACGGCCCGGGGACGGTGACAATACACTACGGCCTCGAGACGCTCGAGGATCGCTGGCTCCAGCTCGACGAGCGCGACAGCTGGAACGGCCACCTCTTCCCATCGACGAGAGCCGCAAGCGGCCACGTCGCTCCGGATACGATCACGTCTCGATTCAAGCGCCTCGCTGAGCGCGCAGACGTGACCGTACGCGGCGAGGTACCGACGCCCCAGTATGGGCGACGATTCTGGTACCGAGCGTATCTCGAGGCGGTCCAGCGCCTCTCGAAGGAGGTCTCAGCGATTGCGAGCGAGCAGGGGAGCAAGGACGCGTCGGTCGTCGTCTCGAATTACCTCGGCGAAGAGGAAGCCCGTCGACGTCGACGAGAGTTCATGAAAGAGCAGCTAGCGGATGCGTTCGAACGGTGATTCAAAATGGCAACGATAGAATCTGAGAGGGACTTTCAAGAGCAGTTTGTAGAACGCCTGGAGCGATACCACTGGGACGTACGGACAGAAGTGCGGTCGGACAGTGGGGACTGTAGGGCCGACGTGATCGCAGAGCATCGGTCCATTGGAAAATCGGTTTTGAGCTAAAACTAATGCATGGAAGCACCGGGAGCCCGGCGGCCGAGGCCGTAAAACAGCTGTCGAAATATCAAACCTCCAAATTTAACGGCGAGGCAATTGGTCTGTGGGCATTAGCAGTACATACGTCAAACTCAGTAACCGAATGGGAGAAACGGCTACTCCAATCGTTATTCAACGACCTCGGGTTTGGATTCGCTCGGGCCCGGGGAATCTCGAAGATAAGCTTTGCAGTGTGAAAGAGCTTACCGATGTTGGAGCCCCATTCTATCGGGGAGAGGGAACTGGAACGGATACGGCGGCGAGTTGAGAAGAAATCGCCGCACTGGATTAAAGAATAACGCCCCACCGCATCAATTGTTCTATTCGACCTGCTCGCGAAGTAACTCCAACTCACTCTCGAGCCGTTCGACTTTGCTCTCGAAGCGCTCCTCGCGCTCAAATCGGTCGTAGAACTCCCAGAATAGATCATCCTCACCAACGTCGCGAAGAATCTCGACCGCGTGCTCGAGAAGTGGATCGGCTGGTGTGACGATCGTGGCGTCGACACACTCGAGGGCGTGAGCAAGCGAACGATGGGGAACTACGCCGCCCACCTCTAACGGCGCGTCAAGGCCGGCCAGTCCGAGGACGTCGACGGCGTGGACCTACTACAATCAGGTCTCGGTGTTCCTCTCATGGGAGGTCAAATACGACTACCTCGCGGAGAACCCTGCCGAGAAACAGGCCGCGAAAGACGACATGCCGCCGCGTCCGTCCTCGAACAGCGGCGATCAACAGTTCTGGATCGTCGAACAGCGCCGGGCGACCGTGGACTACATCGACGAACGAGTTCGGGAAGCGATCGACGAGAAAGGATTGGACGCTATCGAAGAAGCCCGTGGCCGGGCACTCATCACTGTCCTCGCGTACTCGGGCGTGCGCGGCGCTGAGATCCTCGCCGATCAGAACGACCCCCGGCGTAACGGCCTCAGATGCCACAGCGTCGACCTCGAGGCCGGTACGATCACCGGTCCTGGGGAAGAACCAGCAACGCGAAGAGACGCCGCTCACGTCGAAGGCGGTCCCACCCCTCGAGCGGCTGTACCAGATCGTCGACCCGCCGGCCGACGGGTGGCCGATCTTCCCTTCTCAGCACCCACCGTCGCTGTATGGGGCGATCGACGGCGCCGGATACGACCGGCCCGACGGAAACCCGTGGGATTACGTCCTCGAAAATGACATCGAACCACCGTCGCTCTTGACATCGGGCGTACGCACGCTGTTGAAGCGCTTCTCAGATACGACAGAAATTCCCGATCTTGAAGATGGTGATTATCTGACGTTGCATGGCACCCGCCGGGGGGTCGGGGAGACACTCTTTCGCGAGCGTGGCGCCGCGACGGCTCAACGGATGCTCCGACACGCCGATCCGAAGACGACCTCGCAAATGTACTCCCATATCGAGGCGAGCGAGCTGAGCGAAGACGTGAGTGAGGTGTTTGAAAACGAATAGCGCCACGTTGAGCAGACGGGCGCACTCATGGACCGGACCTAATCCACGTACCGAACCCGTCGAGCCAGCGGCATTCAGGACCCTTTTCCCTCGGAACTCAAGCGAGTGCTCCCTGAATACGACGGGCAAATCATCTTGCCATTCGGTAGCATACGCTGAAGTGGCCTGATCCCTGTAGCCCCAGGGTACGCAGGCCAGTTTGCATAGCGGCGCGAACGCGCTGCAACCCCATGGGCGGCCATCTTCACCCGGGTGGCCGTCTTCCCTACTGATTCACGAACCTGGACCTGATTTTGAGGAGTGACTACTCGTACAGATAGGTAAGGAGATATGCGAGCGCCAGCGGGAAGATGGCCACCGCAACGAACAGGGGTGGGCGACCGCCCATTGCGAGGAAGACAAAAGCGAGTCCCATGACTCCGACCCCAGCGAGGGCGACCTGAAGGGCTAAGATCGCGGTGACGATGTGGTCTTCATAGTGACCTCCCGAGAACCGTAACTGTAGATCGGGAGAACCGTCTTGATCGGCTACCATAGGCGAGACTGTGAGCGGGGTTCCAATAGTTGTTGGGAATTTTACTGATCTACGTACCGGAACCCTCGAGACACGGTCTTACTCGTACAACTTCCCGAGGAGATACACAGTAGCCCCCATCACGAAAATAGCTGGAAGCCATCCGAAAAGGTAGGTGACCGGCCGGGACCCAAACACGGAGTTAGCGGTGATGAGCGTCCAGATCAAAAGGGTCAAAATGAGCGCTATAGCGGTGAGTCCTCGGACGAGGAGAATCAATGACAACACGGTCTCTTCGTACTCTCCCAAATCGAACCGGAGCTCGGCATCAGGGAGTTCGATCCCATCTGGTTCTGGCTCATTCATTCCCGTACTGGCAATCGACCTGTAAACAATTTAAGTGTTATCGGTGGTTCGGCGTAAACTACGTATCCACGTACCGGAACCCTCGAGTCACCGGTTTACACGGCATCTCTTCTTCGCAGGGCTCGAGTGGCTCGAACCAGAGACGCCCGTGCTCGACCATCTCACTGAGCGCCCCTAGTCCTGGATTGACGTTGCCTGTGCTACGAGTAGGGCTATTAAAGTGGCTAACGAACAAGCTGCATGACGTACCCAACCCATCTTCACGTCTGTGACAACTGCCAAGTCGCTTATGGCACGAGCTCAGTTTCTTCACCAGATATGTGTGCTGTGTGCGGAGAAGAGACGTTTACGGAGTTCGATTCGGACGATTTACTCGGGCGGTGAATCGAAGTCGATGATCAGCAGTCCGGGAGTAAATAGAATATCAATACTGAAGGTACATCGCTCGTTTAATCACAGTTATTCTCGTCAGCACGCTCAGCAATCGCGTCAATATCGAGTTGGTGGATAGGGATATCTTCTCCAATCGTATACTCCGACATTTGCCCGCACTCGTAGCATTCTAGAACAATATCGGTCCGATAGGCCATCATCTTCACATCATCCCGTTCGTCACAGACCGGACACGATAGCCACTTCCAGAATGAGCACGCCATGCCACTCAATGGTACCCGCTTGTTATAGTGATTGGGACTAAGTGAGAATCGTCCCCCTCGAAGAACTCTCGAACAGCGGCAACTCGAGTTCGAATCCAGAGTTCAAGGCCTATCGTCGACGGAGAGATGAGCTGATAGTCTCACAGTAGGCGGCCTCACAGTACTATAAGCGGGGCGTTATCTGTCGTTGCCGACAGATCTGAGCAATCCTTTTCATCGCCCCGATTTTAATTGCGCCGGTTGCGCTTGGTAATGTATTGCGAAAAGTCGTAATGAGGACTTCTCACGCGCGTTTTGGCCGATAGAATAACGTAGATCTGCACAAGAGGGTTAACTGCGCGGGGCGGGGGAGATCGCCTACCCAGGTGTTAGCTTATCCTCCAGTCACCAACCATCATCATTCCCCGCGTTTTGACACACCCGCTGACACCACCAACGTCTCGGTCTTACGGCCGATTCGACTATTGGATGGTGTTGTACCATACTTTGACTTACGCGCTACCAGATTTGACGACATTTGCACACTCACACACTAGCTCGCGAACATCGTCGGCAGTACCCGCATCGATCGAGGCGACGATCCCTTCGGTTTCGTCGATGACGAAATGGAGTTATGTCGCGTGTTCAAAAAATCGAGCGGTCGCGATCAAATTACCGTGATTATACAGCGACTCCTGGTGTGGGGTATCGAGCGCTTCTAATCGGTAATCGCGAAACACGCGCTGGAGTTGGCTACAGTCGTAGGCTGACTCGACATCTTCACGGGCGTAGAGAAACTCGATGTCTTCCGGAGTATAGTAGCCGACACTGCGGACATCATCACCGAACTGCTCATCCAGAAAATCGGTCAATTGAGCTGCAGTCTCTTGAACCATCACAAATAGCTTGACAGTCGCTAAAGATAATATTATAGACTGTCTTAACCATCCCTTGTCTCGCATTTTCGCCTACTAAATCCTTCAGGAAGGTACATTTTCCACCTGTAATCTTCTTTGTAGAATACTGCTGCAAATACCGGCGAATTTGACCCCGGATCAAAATAGTTGGGAACAAACAGTATCCTCGTTGGATACTTTGCTAAGAGCAAATCGTGAGGGAAGATTTCAAATCGCGAGAAAGTCGGGCATATGATGTGCTTCTCATCGAATCAGATCCAAATAGTATCTCAAGTTTTATCGAGTCGTTCGAGTCGACAGAGGCTACCAATAATGTGGACGTTGTCTCCACCGGAGACCAGGCACTCGAGTACCTGAATCGATCTGGCGACTATACAGAAGCTCCCCGTCCAGATCTCGTCCTCCTTGACCTCCATCTGCCTGGACTGACCGGTACTGAGATTCTTTCCGAACTCAAAGGCGACCTCCAGCTACAACAGATACCCGTGCTCGTTCTGACAGCGTCAAATACAAGAGAAGACGTGATCCAGTCGTACGAACCCCACGCAAACGCATACCTACTAAAGCCGGACTCGCCGGATGAACTCGACGAGCTCGCACAAGCGGTCGAAGACTTCTGGCTCAAACTTGTCCACTTACCTCCAAAGTAGAACTGGGGGTTATCTGAAGCGGACGAAGCTGGCGATGGCGTAGAGACAATCACATTTTGTGGATCTCGAGTTTGGAGACCAAACTGATGGAAAGTCCTGAAATCATAACCAGAACAAGGGCAGGAATCATGATCGAGAGTGACGTCCCCTATAGCCAGCAGAGGCAGACAGATCCGGATTGTCTTAACCAACAAAATTATGGTTTGTTGTTCCTTGTTGGTTAACACAAGAATTGCCGATGTCCTACGAACCACCGCCCCCACCGGCACACCTCTCGACGGAGATAGTCAACAGCCTCAACGAGTCTACACCGGACCACCTCTGAGACATCGCCCGCTACGCCGAGGAGCTGGCCGAACACAAGGAGCGTGAGGGGCCCTCGCTCACGAAGGGTCGAGACCTACGATGCCTCGTACTACGAGACGCAGTTCGTCCGAGCTGTCGAAAGCATACTTTCTTCTCTTGGTTGGGATCGCAAGGACATTCGACGAAAGCTCAATGGAACACGTGTAGTCGGTATCACGGACTGGACCTGACAAACCCCCTCCCCCCTTTTTCGAGTTGTAAGTCGCTGGGGCACAGACCACTCAAGACGGAAGGAATGAAAGTCGAGAAATTGAAAACGGGCAGAGAGGCTCTAAAACATCAAGATACACCGGAAAAGACCCCAAACGAGATTGGAGAGTCCGTGTTCCCTCTACGATCTTGATCATATAGCTTGGCTAGATGATCCGGTTTCCTATGACCTATTACGGTTATGGTTAGTGAATATGTGATATAAACTTTCGCATTGCAAGATTTATATTACAGAATCTGGTTTTCAGACCTTCTATTTCGTGTATCCAGTACAATTGGCTGTTTGATTACTTCTTTTGCTGTTCACCCCTCCCACCGTCACGAGTTTACAACTCGAAAAAGGGGGGAGGGGGTAGAACATTCAAGATCAACAAACCGGCTCTATGATTATCGTGCTTGTAAGTCAATATTACTGTCACTCGTGAACTGGTGCCGCAAGCATCGTCCCTTCACAACAATCCTGGTTCTTACAACTCGAAAACGGGGGGTGTGAAACGAATCTTATCACTCAGAGCATCATTCACAAAATCCAAATCATGTAGGTTTTGTCTTCATACTCGATTCGATCCACTTGCACTTACAACTCGAAAATGGGGAGGGTGGGAGAATCGTGCCAGATATGTTACCGTTTCTCAAAGACTTACAACTCGAAAACGGGGCGGGGGGGGGGGGGGGCTAGTCACGATAGGATTCCGATGGCGAATATCCTTGAGGATTCGTTACAACTCGACAACGGAGGGTGATAGATTCCGAAGACGGTATCTAGTTCACTTCGAGAATGTACGACTGTAGTTGTTAGATCGTCTGATTTCGCCCGGTTACAACTCCACAAAGGTCCATATTTTTATACCCGGAGTTCGAGGGGATTCATAATGGGACGAGAGGGACGTAGAACAGAATCGGATCATCCGGAAGATGAGAAGGGTCATGAATCCTCCTCTGTTGATCCAGAAAATCTTGAATCGACGGGCCAGGATGCAGATTCCCCCGATACGTCACAAATGACGTTCGAGAATGAATCGGATTCTATCGATTACTCTCAAGAGGCAACAAACGGCGACGATGGCGGCATCTCAATTCGGGATCGACTACAAACCGAATCATCCGGTGGAGTCTTCGCGAACAAAGACCTCGTCCGGTCAGATACCATCATCGACGAGGATCGTATTGTCGGTCGTGATGACCAGCTAGGTCGAGTCGTCGACAATCTAAAACCGGTGCTCCAGAACGAAGGCATCCCGGATATGCTCCTGAGCGGCCCATCTGGAACTGGAAAGTCACTCATTATTCATGCGGTCTGTAAACAGATTGTCGAGCTGTGTGAATCACAAGGCAAGACCTTCGGGGTCCTCTCTATCAACTGTGAGGGGCCGAAGACTGCAGATCGGGCTGTCTATCGGTTAGTTCGAGCTGCTGCTGACGACCTCGGTGTTGATCCTGGTGTCCCCCAAACTGGCGTCTCAACGGACCAGAAACTCGAGCGACTGTACGAACTGATGCGCGAGTACTACGACGGTGTCATCTTCATCCTTGATGAGATCGATATGCTTGAAGGGCCGTATCAGGAGGCAGAGTTCAATTCTCTCATCTACCAGCTTTCACGAGCTAGAAAACTCGCCGACTTTGATGGTCCGATATCACTCACGACTATCACGAACTATGCCGATTTCATGAAGGATCTCAACAGCCGTGCACAGAGTTCCTACAATCCTGACGATATCTTCTTCGACGATTACGATGCGACGCAGCTTCGTAGTATTCTTCAAAACCGGCGAGACGCCTTCAAACCGGAATCTCTTGCAGATGATGTCATCCCGCTTGTTGCCGCGTTCGGATCTCAAACGCACGGGGATGCGCGGAAAGCGATTGATCTCCTCAGGTGGGCTGGCGAATTAGCCGAACGACGTGGTGCTGACTCGGTTACTGAGACTGATGTCCGTGAAGCCCAGGAGAAATACACTGAAAATCGCAAACTTCGACACATTAGCGGGATCTCGACTCAAAAGAAACTCTCCATCTACGCTGTGGCGGCTACTGCCCACTACGCAAGAGAACATCCTGAGTGGATACCCGCTGGACCCGCGTTCAAGACGTACCAGTTCATTGCTGATGCGATGGATGCGGATCAGTACAGCCGCGAGACTTTCGTAAACCATGTGACTGAGCAGAGCACGTACGGAGTGTTGGACTTCGAGCGCCGAGGAAAGGGTCGTGGGAGAGGAGTGCATATGTACTTCTCCCTCTCTGAGGATGCGGAAACGATCATGGAGACGATCCGCGAAGATTCGCGGTTCGAAGATCTGTCTCGCGAAGAGGCGACCATTAGTGCAGTTGTCCGGGAACGACTGAAGCAGTTCCGGAGCAAGAATTAATCTCGACTTGTTCACGCCCGATTTACTACTCGAAAACGGGGTGTGTTCTCGATCTGAGGGAGGCGTTACAACTCGAAAACGGGGGGGGGGGGGGGGTCATTCGCCGATTTTTCTCGTTACTACTCGAAAATGGGGGGTGTCATTCACCAGTTTTCTCGTTACTACTCGAAAACGGGGGGTGGGTGATCTGAGAGATGCGACGTTCCACTACATTTGACATCCACCCACGACTGAAGTCGTGGGATTCCTCTCGTGGGAGTCTCAGTCGTCTGAGTCCCCGAGAGCGACATTCCCGCGTGGTGCGGTACTCTGGTTTGTGTACGCCTCGTTGGCCATTGTCTCCGCAATGGAGGGCGGGCTGTGGTGTTCCCGCCAGTCGTGATTGTTCCACTTGAGGTACACGGGTCGTGCCATCGACCCGACTGCTGTTTGCCGTCTCAGGAACGATTCCGACGCGCCGAGGTCGGCGTGTCCTTCGAACCCACACGGACACGTCAGCGAGTCCTCGTGGCGAAGTGTATTGTCGCGTTCACCGCATACAGGACATTCCTGACTCGTCCACGCTTCGGATTCTTCCTTGACTGTGATGCCGTATTCTTCGCACACGTCTTCGAGGCGGTTGATGAACCGCCGGTACGCCCAGAAGGTGTGCGTCTTCTCGTTCACACGCGCCGACCAGTGCGTTGAGAGAACGCCCTTGATGTCCCCGACGTACAGCATCGAAACGCCCTCGCCATACAGGCGTTCAACGAGGTCTCGGACAAGGCTGTCTTGTGCGTGGTTACGGCGGTTCGTGCGCTTTCGATACAAGCGGTCGATGCGCTTGCTGGACTTGCGTTGGTCTTCGAGGAGCGACTGATAGTGCGCGATTCGTTCGGTGGTTTCGCGGAACTCCTTGAACAAATTGCGTCCGTCGTACAGGTATTGGGAGCCGGTTGTCGTCGTGCAGGCGACGAGGTTGTTCGCGCCAACGTCCAGAGCGGCTTCTTCCGAAGCCAGTGGTGAATCCAGTCGAGAACTGTCGATGGTGACTGGTTGGAAAGCCCTGAACGTATCTTCGAGTTCGTCGTACACGAGTTCGAGTCGGCCCTGCTCACCGTTCCACTTCGGGTCGCCCGCAACCTCAACACGAAGGCGCTGATTCCGATTCAGCCCGAGTTCGTCTTTGAGGTCAGAGCCAATCGGTATTTCGAGGCGAGATCGGTCACCGAACTCAAGGGTGTACTGGTCGTTGCGGACGTACGTGCGAAGCACGCGTCCGTCCTCCTTGTTGCCCCAGTACCCCGGTGGCGACGGGCGTGCATCGAGTTTCCCGGCGTGGTACGTCTCGTTACTGGAAAAAAACGACCGCCACGCCTTCGAGTTCTTCCGAATGAGTTGTTGGGCAACCGAACTACTGAGAACGCCCTTGTATTTGCCTTCGAGCCTGCCGGTGTCGACGTCCCAGACACTTTCGTCTGTGAGGAAGGCTTCACGGCGAGCGTAGTTCGTCCCGTTCCAGAGACTCGCAGAAGCGTCCAACCAGCGAACGAACACCTCGCGCTCCTTCTTGGAACGAGGGCGAACGTCGAACTGGTTGGTTCGCTTCATCACTACGTGCTACGTAATATTGGTTCGTAAGCGTATGGATTAGCGTGGGAGACTCGGGCCTGCTATTGAGAGGGGTTAGTGGAGTGGAGTGTCGGATTCATCCCACGACTAAAGTCGTGGGCTTTCTCCTTGACTTCGTGTAATATGTCTTCTCCTCGCCCTCTCCCATTTACAACTCGAAAACGGGGAGTGTGTCTTACGATTTTCTCGTCGTCGGTGCTATTGATGATGAGGACGTCGTGGAGAAACGACGGAAACGTGGGGGTATGAGTTACCGATTCGTCTCTATCTACGGTTATTCTTGGCTACTCAGGAGAGCCTCGGCACACTCGACGAGGTCGTCTTCAGTCGCCCACCGACAGAGACGCCCACCATCATCAAGCATCTCGAAGATTGCCGTCTGCATTCCGCTATACGGGTTGTTGGTATCGATGCCCGTGTCGATTGCGTCCGCATCCAACGAGTCATACTCGCGCTTGAACACGTGGGTCTTTGCGAAGTACTCCTCGAGGGCAGTGAAGTAGCCCTGTTCGACGAGGAAGCCGCCCTGAGCGTGTTCGGCGACGCCCACGATGACGTCCGTGTAATCGGCGAGCAGTCGGAACTTGAGGTAGGTATTCGTCCACTCGCTTCGGATATCGACCATCAGGAATGCGTATGCTCCAGGCTGCCTGTTGAGGCGATCTTTCACTAATTGGAGACGGCGGATTTCCGGTCGCCCGTAGCTCCCGAGAACGAAGTACGAACGCTCTGCCGAAAAAATCGGCGTGAGTTCGGCGACGCTCTGTTTGAGCGATTCGTACTCCTTCGGAGTAAGTGAGGCTTCGTGGAGATACCTGTCAGCCTTCTTGGCGAGTTCATCAACAGTAACTGAGTCCTCACTCATCTGGTCGGGCGTTCTCGTGTGCGCTGCTTTAATGTTGCGACCACATCAGCAACTGTATCGCCTTAGAACGATTCGCATTTGAGCGAAACGCTTTTGCACGCACCACTCGAACAACGAGGTAATGAGTACGTCCGATCACCCGCCAAGTGACCTGGAGTCCGTACGGAAGCGGCTCAACGTCGTCACCCAGGAGACGCGGTTCGCGCTCCTCCAGGACATTCTCGGGCATCCGTCGGAACTGCCGACGCTGAAGGAACTCGACTACGTCAACCCGAGCAAGAGCCAGACGACGATTCGTCAGCACCTCCAGCAGCTCGTCGATACTGGGATCGTCGAGGAAGTCCTCTTGTCGGAGGACCGTCGACAGAACGACCTCCCGTACAAGTTCTACGGGATCAGTGAGAGCGGTCGGCAGTTCCTCGAGGAGCACAAACTCCTCCGAGCGCAGGAGACACTCCGAGAGATCTACGATCGAGTGGAGAAGACCGACGACATCAAACGATATGAGACTGCTCCACGACCCGAGCGCTAACTGCTTCTGTCTTTCACTTCGCAGACGGGGCCCCTCCGAACACCTGGTCATCCGACTGGGGGTGCTAGTTCGTCTACTCGTCTGAATTCACTGGGGACTTGTACTTTGACTTGATGCGATCTCCATCCCGCCACTGCCAGTAGTAGTATCGGTTGTCGTTGATCTCTTTGATCGTGAGTGTCGCTTTCGAAGGGACGTCATCGGGAAGATTGTCGGGGTGCTCGTTGAGTTCGTCTTCCTCGTCTGCTTCGGCAAGGCGGGCCTCGCGCTCGCGATACTCGGCGAGTTCCTCGGCATAGCGGGCAACGCGCCGGAGTTGCTCGAGCGAGTAGTCGTCGAGTGTGTCGATGACGTCGGTGGAGAGGTCCGCTGGGGGCGTCGGTGGCTCGTAGGACATAGCCGATCTGTGTTAACCAACACAGACACAAGGGGCATAGTTTTGTTGGTTAATTCCGGGGACGGTGTCTTCAGTCCTCGGCGATCGTCTCGATAATCTCCTGAGCGGTCGAACTAATCCGCCCGAGTCGATCCTGGATCGCCTCAGGATCGTGGCCGTGCCACGCAGCGAGGTAGAACGCCGACCCGCTCGTATCCAGTCCGAAAAACCGACCAACGATGTACGCGACGGCTTCCGCTTCGAATTCGCGCTTTGACCGTTCGGCCTCGTCGTCGACATCGAAATGGAGCAACGCGTGAGCGAACTCGTGAACCAGCGTAACCGCGAGGTCGGCTTGTTTCGTCCGTGCTTTCGCCTCCACGATCGGCGTGAAATCGTGGATATCCCGCTGTTTGCAGACGCCCTTCGCGTCGCCGTGCGCCCACTCATCAGCGCCGACGATGCGAACTGTCACGCCGAGTTCGTCTGCTGCCCCTCTGAGTACACTGACGAGGTCCTCGGCGTCGCCCATTGCTTCTGTCTCTAACTCGGGAAGCGGTTCTCCCTCGGTCTGCGAGACGTCGAAGACAGCGGCCGGCTTGAATCCCACGAGCCCTTTCGACCACTCCTCGGGTGGCGTTTCGTCGTATTCACAGTCGCTGTCCACGTGGTAGCTGGGTGAGTTCTCGCACTCCGGGCATTGCTTCGTAATAATTGGCGCCCAGATCCAGATGGCCTGTTCGCCCTCCTGAACGTGCCGGTCGAACTCGTTCCGCCAGGTGTTGAAGCCGGCGACCTTCGTCGCCTCGGGACACTGGAGGTTGATGAGCAACGTGTTGCGATGCGAGTAGTCGTGGAACCGACTTTGGACGTCGAGCCACTCTTGGAACTCATCACTGGCGTGTGCCGCATCAACGTCGTCGACGAGTTCGTCGATCCACTGTTCGATCGTACTGTGCATCTCATCTTTTCGCGTGTCGGTCTCCTCGAAGGAGGCCGACGAATCACTGGTCGTAGCCATAATTGTCGAGAATTCATGTTACTGCGATCGCTTCAATTCAGCCCGCGCTGCACCCCTCACGGCGCACAAAAACAACTCGCGTCAGCGTTCACCGGAGTTCGTATTTCTCATCAGTGAAGCCGACTGTAACGAGATACTCGAGGAACTCGTCGAACCGCTCGACGTCACTGGGCCTGTCGGTTGCGAGGTGGCGTACCCACTCGATGGCCCACCGGAACGCGGGGTCGGTTCCACCCTTTCCATGGATATACCACCAGCGGGCTGCCTTCAGGACGACGAGCGGGTTCGTCGGTGGCTGTTCACTCGCGAGTGCCCGGGTGAGCGATGTGATCTTCTCGGGCACTTCGGCGGGATCCACCTCTCCTGATTGGGTGTTCGCTACGTCGACTGGAATCGCATCAATCGAGCTGTCGGTCGGACGCTGTTGTTGACTCACGGAAAATCACCTTCTCGGAGGTCTCTCTGGATCGAGCCCTCGCCCTCTCTAGGGCGCGAAAAACACTCGTAGCGTCACGCGGGCGGGAAGTAGACACTCTGATCGCCGGCGATTTCCTCGAGGTGGTTTCGATGGCGGTGCAAGAAGTAGCACTCGTAGCTGCAGTAGCCACAGAGATCGCCAGTATCGTATTCGGCGACGAAGGGACCGCGGCGAGTCGTCCAGACGTTCGCTCCACATTCGGTACAGGCAGCATCGTCGAGATCGGTCGGTGACGGGCCCTTATACTCGATTTCGAAGGTGTTGGCATGTGGTGGCGAGTCGGGCCAGACGCCCTGAGACTGCCAGAACATTTTGAGACGAGCGAGCCCATGCCGGACTGTCTCCCGGACCGTAACGTGGTCCGCGTCGCGACCGCTGTCGTCCCAGCCGTCGGCTGTCCAGAACTCACCGAACTGCGCGCCGCGATGCAGCCCATTCCAGTCGAGGCCGACGATGTCGGCCGGCGGCTCCCCTGTCAGCGTTGGCTGAGTGAGCTGCTCCACGACCTCGAGTTGCTTGGGTGGGCTCCCACCGAGGATGTGGACGCGACGGCCTCGCCAGTCAACGGGATCAGAGAACTCGTGGGCAAGTGTGTCCGCATAGCCTCGCGAGTAGCCGAGTACAATATCGTCGGGAATTGCCTCAATGGCGGCTTGGCATTTCGGGACAATGATGAACTCCGTCTCGGGCAGACTCTCCTGGAGCTCTCGAATCGTGTCGACGTACACCTGTGCTTCCGTAGCGTCGTAGGCGTCACCGATGACACCCACGTCGGGCTCGTACTCGAGTGCCCGATCGACGTATCGGTCGAGGTCGGGATTCCGAAAATCGTTATCGAGCATTCCGACTGGACACTCGAGAGTATCGAATTGCGACTGCTGGTACGTACAATCCTCCCGAAACCCAGGCAGGAAGCCAAGCGTCAAAGCATCGATTGCAAACGGAACCCGATGGAGGAACGCCACGTACGCCGCCTGTCGGGCGTCAGTGTGTGTTTCAGTGGGGCTATTGCTAACTGGATTTGTGCTGTCGTGAATGGCCATGAGGTGTCTCCTGCGGGACTCAGTCGCCCCGCAGTGCTCCACAGGGCACGACAGACCCACCATTAACCAACAATAGTGGGGAAGGAGGGCGGTTGTTGGTTAACCGTCGAACAGGCACTGCATCGCTGCCTCGTCACCTGTAAGCGTCTGCTGGTCGGCGTCCGTATCCGCAAAGAGCGTGGACTGATCTCCCTCGGATGCTTGCTCTACTTCCGGCCGGTCATCGACGCCGAACTCACTGGCTTCGGGGCGATCGAGTCGTGAATCCCAATCGCGGTGATCGACGTCTGCGCCGAAGTCCTCGAGCGAGGTTTCGACGCTCGTCTCGGTTACTTCGAGTTGGCCATCGTCTCCGAACGCGGTCTATCGCTGAATTTTGACCTCGGGTCGGTCGCTCATCTATTTCGAGCCTCCACCCATGACGGCGCCGACAAACAGCCCGCGAGCATCCCTTCAGGTATCTTCTGAGCGGATCTGGTTAGCTCGATTTTCGAGTTGACGGAGAATCTGGACGCGCTGCTGGTTTGCGTTCTCGTAGGCGACGCATGCCCGCAGCGTCTTCATGTCGTGAATCGTCGCGATACAAGCGTTGATAAGTCGGGTGTTTGTCGGTTCGAGACGCTGCTCTGGTGTGAGACCACTTGAGTCGGTAGGTAAATCTGACGAGTTAGCCACTTGTGTTCGCCTCCGCTCTCTGGAGGCGTCGATAAACAGCGGCCAGGTTACTTCCTGTGCGGTTTGATTTCAGTGACGGCTACTATAGACAGCGTCGAGGCTTCACCTGTTTTCACTCGATTCTAACAACCGGCTCTTCCTTAAACTCTACAATAATCGTGTAATCTGCGTATGGGAATTCTACTCGACCAACTCGGGTAGTCCCACCATGGGTTGGAGAAAATATCGACTCCAGTGCGTCAGGTTCGACGGCGTCATAGAGTGGAGGAAGCTCTAGCGGGTCCCTATCCTCAAGAGCTGCTACTTCGTCTATGATCTGTTCGTGTATCTCATTGCTCTCGTTCGTAAGAGACTGAGTCATTGATATTCTATGACACACTCTCTTGGTAATACTTTTCGATCATATTGTTACCAGTGGTAATTGGCCTTGGAGTAAATCCACTTTGGGTGGTATTGGAACGAGATCTGTTGGAAGTGATGCGCTATCTCGATTTGTTCAGCTGTTGCTATTTCCCCCGATGGACGATAGTCTCATAATATGCTGACGGTTCTGTCGATCGTTCAGTCACAATGGACTCCAGGGCTGTGACTTCGTGAAGTACACGAACTACTACGAGGTCTCCGTCAGCTAATCGACGTACTGCGATTCCCACGCTCGTCTCTCCTCAATTGCTTGCTCTCCGGATTCCGTGATCGCGTAGTAATTCGTCCTTCGGTCTAGCTGCCCCTTTTCGACTAACTCTTTGTTGACTATCGTATCGAGGTTGGGATACAGCCGCCCATGGTTGATGTCGGCGCTGTAGTACTGCTCCACCTCTTCTTTGACAGTTCGGCCAGACGGTTGATCGGCACTGGCAATGACGTATAGGAGGTCTCGTTGGAATCCTGTGAGGTCGTCCATCTCATAGGACAGTCCAATACAGGATATGTTTGTTATACCCGTCGTATGGGTTGTTAGGGAAACTGGGCGCTCTTCTCAATAAGTGTTGGATGGGCTTAATCGTACATCTTACCGAGAGACATACCGAAACCCCCGAGTCACCGACCTACACGCCACGGCCTCCTCTAAGGGCTCAAGTATGGCTACTCTGGGAACGAGAAAGCAGCGTCAATCGACATTCAGAACGAACATGCGCTAACATATCTGTCGATAATACGGCGATTCGGCAAAGTCATCGCTGAGTTGCGATGCGACAGCCGGATGCAGAGCTTCATTCTTCGGGAGATCCCGTTCATGTTCGACTATTCCGAGCCATCCCTGCTTCGAGTGCTTCGGGTCATTCGGTGCATGTGAACCGTTAATTGGGCCGACAACGTTGTGAAGCAGTTCGTGTGTAATCGTTCGTACTCGGGAGCCGTATTCGGTAGACGAGTAGCGTGTGTTCTCATGATCGACATACGTCGCTAGTCCCGGCCCATCGCCCCACCCTCCGACATTGACCGACTCGCGGTTTTCAATCTCACCTAAGATGAC
The DNA here is from genome assembly GCF_024204665.1 of Natronosalvus rutilus. Lineage (NCBI taxonomy): Archaea > Methanobacteriati > Methanobacteriota > Halobacteria > Halobacteriales > Natrialbaceae > Natronosalvus > Natronosalvus rutilus. Next base: position 22,195 of record NZ_CP100357.1, read on the forward strand.
GAGGTGATAGACGCTACAGCCGTTGTCGATATACTCATCATAGGTGTCGGCTAACTCACTCGAGTGGGACACGTTCTCGGGATATTGTCTCGAGAACTCATGTTGGGCGCGGCGTTCCTCGACGATGTGGAGATTGATTCCCGATTCGCCGTTAGGGTTCGAGACGTTCATCGATCCCCAAATACTCCGCAGTTGGCGTTTCTCGGTGTCTGTGAGTCTTTCTGAATCGTTACTATAGAAGAAAACGACGTAGAGGTCCTTCTGAGTAGGGTCGGCGTTTGAGAGTATTGCGCCGTCGAACACTTTCTCATTCTCCGCATCGTCCGGAATTCGGTCGCCGTCCGAATCAATACTAGGGCCAGACACGCCCGTTTTATCGTTGCCAGTCATCGTCTCGAGGTCACCATTCTCATCGAGGGTGACCGTCCCCCCGTTCGGTGTGGGTATGCCTGGCCCCACTACCGTCATGAGTGCGAAAAAAGCGATCATGCATATCGCGAGATTCTCCAGCGTAGCGGTCCGCCGCAACTGCCGCGCCGGGACTGATTGTGTGAGCCATCGAATACCGAGCCATCCGGGACGCCAACCACAGCGCCGACAGCGCGGTATCCATTCGTCGCGAGAGCGCCGCACAGTATGCCCGCAGTTCACGCAGGGCATCTCCTTTCGCCCTGGTCGGCCGATTGAGTACCACGTCAGGTCTACCGTCGTTATTGTCCATCTGACGATAAAATATGTAGGGACCCCCATGAGCCCTGCTCCCATCCACCCACGTCGGGTAAAATTCAAATAGCCGACTCCAGCGGCAACAACGAGCGCTGGGAGTATGTGTCGCCAGTTCATTGTGTCTGTCGTAACGTACCACTTACAAGAGATTACTGGATGTCAGGAAGCGTGAATCCCCTCCTCAATGAGCCAGCGCTGGTTTCCGAGGACGTCTATCTAACAGCTTTACCACTCAGTATAGTATCTAAATAATGGCCCCCACTTTTGTTATATCACTCTGTCAATCCGAATGCTATGAGAATGCTCCTGCGTACCAAATCCTGGCGACAATGGTCAGTGGCCGGACTTGGTGCGCTTCTATGTGGGGTCGTTATCGGCGTGGTAATTATCAGTCACCCTGAATGGAACACATTACATCTCCTCCAGATCGGCATTCCAATCCTTCTCGCGCTCGGTCTTGCTACATATGGAGGATGGCTCGCCAGGTCCGACCTGGCCCCTACACGGATATTCCGGATTGCATTTTGGAGTCTTGCCGGCGCCATCATTCTCGGTACGTTTGCAGCCTGGGAGATGTCTACCCACATCCTCGAAGGCGAGCCCTTCGTCGAGACGCTCCACGAACTTCTACTTGGTGTGTCAGAAGGTGCTACCGTCGGCGGAGTGGTCGGGTACTACGACGCCCGCCGACGGGATCAGTATTTGGAGGCCGAACAAGCTCGACAGGCCATCTCTACGTCGATGGATGGAATCGCCATCCTCGACGAGGATGGGACGTACGAAGCGGTCAATCAGGCCTACGTGGACATCTACGACTACGATGATTCGGATGCCTTCATTGGAGAGACATGGCAGTTTTGCTATACTGAGGAAGAAGCCACACGCATTGAGGAGGAGCTTATGCCTCCACTCTACGAGGAGGGAGAATGGCGGGGAGAACTCACCGGCCAGCGTCGTGACGGGAGTCACTTCCCACAGGAAATCACACTTTCCGTACGTCCGAATGGTGGCCTGGCTTGCATCGTCCGCGACATTACCGAGCGAAAGCGACATGAGGGCCGACTCGAAGCACTGCACAGTGTTACCCGCGGGTTTCTGGCCGCGGAGACGTCTGAAGAGATTGTTACCGAGCTGGTATCGGTTGCAGGCGGCATGCTTGGCTACCCACTGACGGCCGTCTGGGAGTACGACGCCGACGCCGACCGACTCGTCCCGTTGACGGCGACCGAGTCCGCACAGCAGTTTGCCGCACAGGCAGGGTTAGAGACGCTCCCCGTGCTCGAATCTGGGGCTGCTGAAATGGGAATCTTTCAGGGGAACGAAGCCGTCCTCGTTGAGGACTATCAAACGCTCGAAGATCGCCAGGTATCGGAGATTCCGCTCGGTGCAGTACTCTTCATCCCACTCGGGGAGCATGGGCTGGTCAGTATCGGCTCTCCTGAACCGGGAGCGATCGACGCAACTGATCGGTTCCTGGGAGAAGTGCTCGTCTCGAACGCTCGCGCAGCGATCGACCGCCTTGAGCGCGAACAGGAACTCGCCACCCGCGAGCACCGGCTCCGCACGATCGTCGAGAACGTGCCAGTCATCCTGTTCGCAGTCAACCCGGATCGTGAAATCACGCTTCAGGTGGGCCAAGGTCTCGAGGAAGTCGGCATCGAGCAGAATCAGATGGTCGGTGCGACTGTTGATGAAATGTTCAAAGGGGCACCCACCGTTATCGATGCAGTCGGCCAGGCTCTCGATGGTGAATCCGTGACTGTCACGACCGATCTCTGGGGCCGGGCCTACCAGGTCTGGTATCAACCAATCGAAACCGATGATGAGGTGACGGGCGTGATCGGCGTCGCGATGGACGTCACCGAGCGTCATAGGCGCGAGCGCGGCATTCGAGCGCTACACGACGCGACCCGCGAGATGATGCAGGAGATTGACCAGGAGACGATCTGCCGGATCGCAGTTGAGACCGCACAGCAATCGCTGAATCTCCCGATGTCAGCCATCTGGCTTCGAGCGGGCGATCAACAACGGCTAGAACCGATCGTTTGGTCGGACCGCGCCGAGGAGTTGTTCGGTGAACTGCCGGTATTCGAACCGGGCAACAGCATTTCCTGGCAGGTCTTCCAGAACAATGAGCTCCGCATCTTCGAAGACGTCAGTACGATTGATGATCGTCTCACTCCGAAGACAGAGATGCGGAGTGAACTGATCGTTCCGATCGGTGAGTACGGCGTGTTGAACAGTGGCTCGACCACTGCCGGCCAGTTCGACGAGACAGATGTCGCCCTAGCGCAATTGCTGGCAGCCAACACCCGAGCTGCACTTGAACGAGCCGAACGTGAGGAGGCACTCCAGCGTCAGACTGACCAGATGGAGTTTTTCCACTCGATTCTCCGCCACGACGTCCTCAACGGAATTACAGTCATTCGCTCGCGGGCAGAGTTCCTGGCTGACGAACTCGATGGCGAGCAGCTGCGAGACTCGGAAACGATTGTAACGTGGAGTAACAATATCGTGGAGATCGTCCAGCGGGTGCGAACCGTTCTCGAGACGCTCACTGGAGAGAGTGACACCCAGCTCGAACCCATGGATCTGGCGCCATCGCTACGCAACGAAATCGAGCGGGCTCGGGCGACGTATCACACGGTCACTTTCGAGACAGCGATTCCAAACACAGTGCCGGTGCTGGCTAACGAACTGCTCGGTGACGTGCTGGGCAACATCATATCCAACGCCGTCGATCACAACGATACCGACGGACTCCAAGTATCGATTACCGTCGAAGCTGACGACGAGACCGTAACTGTTCGCATTCATGACAATGGACAGGGTGTATCTGACGACCGCAAGGAGGTTGTGTTCCGCCGTGGTGAGACCGGACACGCAAAATCGACGGGCTCGGGCTTCGGCCTCTTTTTCGTTGATTCGATGATGGCCGAATATGGTGGCGATGTGTGGGTAACGGATAACGACGCTGGCGGCGCGACGTTCGTGCTCCAATTCCATGCCCCAACAGTGTAACCACAAGGTAACCGACACTACCCTACTTCGCTCGCCCAGATGGGCTCGCTCGTGGAGGGAGGGGCATTGATGTGGTTCTCGTCCTCAATTGATGCGGCGGGGCGTTGTTTGCACCGTGCCTACCGAACACCCTTTGAAGTCCCCGAACCCACCATTTGGGACCGGGCTACTGTGGCCCGTTCTGTGCGAAACTTGTGCCAGCACAGCACTACGTGACAGTACGGATCATGCTACGGTAATGGTTTTGCTCAGCTCCGCAGCACTCTTCCCATCCCTACTCGCGGCTTCGCCGCTCATTGAGGAAGGGGGCTCCGCGCTTCCCGCTTTAGCTGAACCACTCCGCAGACAGATCCTTGCGCATGCTCTCATCGAATTAAGGGGAACTATCAATATGATGGGGAGTCACAATTCGAATCATGAATTCAGACAACTCCCCTGTGGTTCTCATCGTTGAGGATGAACCGGACGTCGCGGAGACTTACAAACGATGGCTCCGTTCCGAGTACGATGTTCGTGTTGCCGCAAGCGGAAGTGAAGCGCTCGATCAACTCGACGGCACGGTCGACGTCGTCTTGCTCGATCGAATGATGCCGGAGATGTCCGGGAGTGAGGTCCTTGAGGAGATCCGGAATCAAGGGATCGACTGTCGTGTAGCGATGGTCACCGCTGTCGACCCCGATTTCGATATTATCGAGATGGGGTTCGACGAGTATGTTACCAAGCCTCCCGATCGAGATGAGTTAGAAGCGACTGTCGAGCGACTGCTTGAGCGAGCGTCGCTGGATGATGCACTCCAAGAGTATTACTCGCTAGTCGCCCGACGGAGTGCACTCCAAGCCGAAAAATCGACCGGTGAGTTAGCGTCGAATGACGAATACGACGAGTTAATCAATAAAATAGACACTATGCGTGAGACAGTTGATGCTAGCCTCGGGGATATGGCCTCAAATACCGACTTCGTCGGTGCGGTACGTGAGATTATGGGCGACGAAGAACTGTCCACGGGTGATACTGAAACAAAGGAGAATCAAGAATGAGTACACCGTACAATATTACGGGTATTCTACCGGATGAAACACTCGGTGAACTCCCACCAGGGACGAGTGGGCTGATTAGCGGGCCTGCGATGATCGGGAAACGAGAGATGGCTATTCAGTTGCTGGCGGCCGGCCACGAGGAAGACGACGGCATCCTCCGTGTGACAACGAATGTTAATATCCTCCCCGCGCTGAAGCGCGAGGGTTCCCGAGCATTGGGATATTAGGATTTACAGTCTACCACTTGTTCCCTCGATGAGAATCCGTGGGACAAGTCGTGAAGGTAGACTCCGGGCTGTGCCAACCAGCCGGTACTCCTATCTTCGTCCAAGCAGGCCGAAGACTCGGAGTTACTTATGTCGTTTTAGTTCACCCTGAATAGTATCGTTTGCCAGGTTCTCCTTCAGGTCCCAGTGGCGATCGTCTATCTGCAGGTTTCGTTCTATCGCGGACCCCGACTATAATCCGGTTCTTTCTCACTGCAATAGTATTGGGTGCTACTACCGTAGTTGCCAGAACGATTTGTCGCCGTTAATCCACATATTGAACTCGAATACCCAGTACAGCGGGCTCAGGTCTTCTTCAACCTGGTATACGACCTTCCCACGACGGGTTTCACCATCTTCTATCGGACTCGATTCATCGAATTCTTGGTCCAGTTCTGTAGTAGCAGCCCAATCCTCTTGATAACTATAGCCCTTTTTGTCCTTTACCAACATCTGTAGTAGTGTCGAGACACGCTGCTCTTCGCCTGTTTCGTTTGTGATTGAAATATCAATCACAGCGTATTCATTGCCCGGGTCAGGCTTGGCGAATCGACCAAGGTTGTCCTCGAATTCGACGCTGTTGATCGCGACCTCAGTCCCTCCATATTCGATTTCCTGGCCGGCGCTGTAGATCTCTACCTGGAGGTCTTGCTCAAGGGTGTGAACATTGGTCTCCAATTCGAGATCGATGTGGGCTTGGTTGACATCGCCAAAGGCTGAGACATCAAAATCAAATTGGAGTTCAAGTCCGCTTGCGTCTTCCGGTACCTCGAAGACAATTATGCCACGGCCGACTTCTCCAGGGACGAACTGGCCATCGTTGAATGTCGGCTCTTTACCTCCAACGAACGTTCTGTTGTATGAAGAATCCTTACTGTCACGGAGGCTGGCCTGTAGCAGGTTCGATACCTCGAGGAACCCATCGGAGACGTTCTTCATTGCCAGTGAAATGACAACGAATTCGTTTCCCTCGTCAGCCTCGAAAAAACCGCCCAGTTCTGTTCGATGGGCTACGTCTTCAACGACTAGGTGCATCTGATCGCCATCGACCAGTGCACCAATCACTTTCTCCGTATCCTCCGCTTCGGTTTCTTCGGCTGTATTGTCGCCGCCATCGCTCTTCTCGTTTCCATTACTATTTTCGGTATCATCGCCATCAACCGGACTCGGTTCCTCATCGTCTTCGCTTGAACTACAGCCCGCAAGAATCGTCCCACACGCTGTTGCGCCAACTACCAGTAGTTTTCGTCGTTGCATGTATTTTTCAAAACAGTCCTTTATAAACCAGGTCAGAAAGCGCGACAATCGGTCGCTTTATCAGTATATTCTATATGAGAGATTACGCGGTCGTGTTGTTCGACAGCTCGAGGCTCGAGGAGCCGAGGTCGCGCACGCCCTTGATCATCCGACTGTTGCGGATAGAGATATTGCTACTCTGATCGTACAGGCAGGCTGCCTGTTTGCCGCCGGTCGACTCGGCGTCGACTTCCAGGTAGAGCGACTCAGAACCGAGTTCGACGATGGGGTACTGGTTCGCGCGAAGGGTACTCTTCCAGACCGTCAGGTCGTCGGCAGTCGACGTGATCGCGTTTCGGGTGGCGCCACTGCGCGCGGACTGGTTGACCTCGGTCACGTTGAACCGGCAGTTGTCTCGCTCGACGCGGATGCCGTCGCGGAATCCGGAGGCATCGCCTGCCTCGCCGGTGATCGTGAGGTATTCGGCGAGCACACGATCGGTCGCGTTCGTGTTGCGGATCCACAGCGGGTAGCCGCCGGCCGTCTCGTGGTTGATCTGCGTCTCGACGATGGTGACCTCCCCGCAGTTGGGCGAGATGACGATGCCGTGATTGACGTCGTTGCCCTGCAGATCGAGGCGGACGCGCTCGATTCGAGTGCTGTCACAGGTGGGCATCACCGAGATCGCGTGGCTGGTCGGCATCGGCGAGGTGATTTCGACGGCTGCCCCTTTGATATGCAGGTTTTTGCCGTTCTCGATTCGGATCCCGCGCTGGGTCACGTCCTCCGGGCGGGTGTCGTCGATTTTGACGCTTGGCCAGTTGATCTCGCTGCCGTTACCGCCGACGCGGATGTTCGCGCCGTTGCTGTTCCGGTAGGTGCCGCCGCTGACGATGATCTTTCCGGTGCCGCCGGCGGCGTAGAGGCCGTTGTCGGGGAACGCGCCGAGCGTACAGTGTTTAAACTCGAGGGTGCCGGCGTTCTGGTTGGCCAGGATGCCGGTCGGACCGCGCCATCGCTCGCCGGCGGTCGGGGTGTTGTCGATCCACTCGCCACCCTGAGGGGCGCGGAAGCGCTCGACGATGCCGTAACCGCTCGAATCAGTGACGTTGAACAGGCCTGGCCCCCACGTTCCGCTGTCGTGTTGCCCGCGGACGTTGATGTCGCGCACTTCGAGGTGATCGGAGACGTGGGCTTCGATGACGCGAATCCCCGTGTCGGGGGCCGTCTGGTCGACGTCGAAGCCCTCGAACCGCAGGCGGCGTCCTGGTCTGTAGCCGACGCCGAGACGGAAGAGCCGGTACTGCGGGCCGTCGAAGTTGTAGTAGTTCGCGGGCACGAGCGTCGCGTCGTCGCCGATGAAGGCGACATTGTCGAAGCCAGTAAACCGGAGCTGGCTGTCCATCGCATAGCGCCCAGGTGGGAAGTAAAACAGCGTGTTGTCGTTCCGAATGTTCCTGAGCACGGGAGTGATCGATCGCTCCCCGGTGTTGTCGGCGCCGGCTTCGACGACGTTGACGACGTGTCGGTACTCGCCGTCGTACTTCGTGTACGAGCCCGAGGCCGCGGCGGTCGAAGAGAGACCGAGCGCAGAGATACCCGCAATGGCCGCACCCTTCACGAATGTCCGTCTCGAGGACTGGCAGGAAGCACAGCTGCTCAGTTTCTCGTTGGCGTGTTCAGTGCTAGTAGAAGAGTTAGAATCGTTTTCAGTACCGTTCATTAGTTCATTCATGAATTATACAAATACCTACACACGGTATCGAAAAAGCCAGAATAGCTAGCCTTGGAGCAGTGTGATACGTTGCCAATGGCTAGAATAGCAAAATTAATCTGATGAGACTGATTCTGCTGTAAGACAAGTTCGAAGAAGATTCGCTATACGGCATGGAGTTAGTCTTCGTTAAAAGTTAGATCATTCCATGGCAGTTGCAGTACTCCTCAGGCTCGAGTACGCGGAAAGACCGATATCATAGGAAAATGGTGATTTTAGGCTCAGCCCTTTACTCCGACTATGTTGTATAGTGTCCTATGACCTTGATACTCGTCCAAACTACTCCAACCCAGCGGATGGATGAACTTGTACGACTTCCGGGTAGCACCTGGCTCCTTGCAATAGGTGTACTTGTGGTCGCTTGGTACGGTTCCAAACTCCTTACACGATTCATCCGACCAAATGTCGCTCGACACTTCCGACGACGAAGTGTCACAGATATCGTTCTTCGGCTTCTTCGTGTGGAAACCATGGTTGCCGCCGTTCTTTTCGCTTTGAGAATGCTCGGCGTCGAGGTTACTGGTCTCTTCCTCTCTGTTACCGTCCTCTCTGCCATTCTAGCAGTCATTTTAGCTGTGGTTGAGGGCGCTGTATCCCCTCCCTGCTCGCTTCGCTCGCTGAGGAAGGGGGCTTAGCGCCCTCAACCACAGCTAAGTCAAAGAACTCTCTCGCAGGAGTTCATCGGCATTGTCTGCCCCTTCTCGAACGCTCTGCGATTCCTCTCGAATCGTATCATATACCCGTTCCAGAACGCGTCGAGCGGCGTACGAATCAGACTCCGGCCAGCGTATCCGGCCCACTCGGCGGGTTCGTCGAATGGATTCTGTGTTGGCAGTTCCACGACGTAGACTTGCACGATCCGATCACGGACGTTCGACTTGTCTGTTCTGGGATTCGGTTCGACTCGTTGGACGAATCGAGTTGACTCCGTGTTGACATCGATACTCTCCGGCGCGCGTGCGCCGGTGCCCCTTACTGGCGCAACAACAACGATCTCACAATCGCTGAGGAATCGAATTCCGCTACGCCAGATGCGACACCTCTTCTGGCTCATTGGCATCGTCGAGCTCACCACGTTCGACCGCCTCCCATTCGTCACCCGGCTCCGGACTCCGCCAATCGACCTCGTAGGCGCACGGCGCGCCGAGAATCTTCACCCGGGCGGATCCATCGGGAAGGTCGCGACGCAACTTCTCGTCGATCTGGAGATTCCAGGTCGTATCGGTATCGAAGCAGGCGAGAACGGCATCTTCGTAGCTGCGATCCTCCATAGCCTCCTGGAATTCGACCAGCGTGTTGCAGTTCTTGCAGAACACTCCTTCGAAGGGAATGTGACTGAACACGTCGTGTCCGCAGACTGGACACCAGAGGAATTCGAACAGTGCTCTGCTGTGGCGGTCAATGATTTCAAGACTCATCTGTGAACCTGGCCCATGTGACTCGGGCCACCCCTTCCTACCCCAGAAAAAATACTATCTTGGATGTTCTGGGACCTCACCGTTCAGCGCCGTAGACGATCCTTGAGCGGGCTTCGTAGCCACAGTCGGTGCAGTCGAACCATCGCTGTACGTTCGCTCCGTCAGCTGACTTCTCGCCGACGAGAACGTCGTCGTTTGGACATTCAGGGCAGCTCAACTCAGGGGTGGGTTTATCTCGAAGAGCATCCTGAAAGACTGTCGCTTGCTTCGTTTCGAAGCCACGCGACTCGACCGGATAGCCGTCGACGAGGAGTGCACCACGCCACTTATACCGGTATGAGTCGGGAGCACGATGGAGAACGGTTCGGGCTCCAGTCTCGGTGTTTCGATACACGAGCGACGGTGTGCGACGTTCTCGCGTCCAGTTGGTGATTCGGGGCATCGTTTAGAAGTGGACGTCGGCGGGGACGATTCAGAGATCCTCGCTCTCTTCGAGGAGTCGATTCAGTTACTCGCGATGGTGGATATCCAACGTATACTGGGTCTCTACAGGAACACCGAAGGACCGTCGTACGCGCCGACCTGATGGAACGCGTGCCGAGCGAGATCCTTTATCGTAATCTCGAGGGTTCGAGGATGGTAGCGACGAGTCTCAGTTCCAACGTTTTAACCTACACAGGGGTTCATCTGAATCGATTAACTTTCGAGTGAGGATTCAGTTATCGCTTCTGCGATATTAATCCCATTTTCGGCAGTTCGGTGTACCAGCTGTAATACCTTTCCATATTGGTACGCTTTCGGCTCTTTCCGGTCATACAGTTCTTGATCGATCTGGTTGACCGTCTCATGAACGGAGGAGAGTGTTTCGTGAGCCTGTTCAAGTTCGCCTGCCAGCGCCAGTTCGATGACAGACCGTGTATCGGCTCCGATTGTTTCGAGCTGATCAGCAAATACCTGATCTGGCGAATCCGACTGTCGTGTCGTTTCCCTTGCGATCCCCTCAGCATGATCAGCGATCCGTTCGAGCTGCTGGGCGATACGATAATTACGAAACATGGACGGGCGATCCGTTCCGAGCCGGTCAATCTCGTGGACATCCTCGAGCCCACGATTGATTCCGTGTTTGACAAACGAGAACAGCCGATCGACATCGTCGTCTCGATCGATTACCCGTCGCGCAAGGTCAGCATCATTCGTCACGAAGGCATCAATCGCATCCTCGTGCAATTCTAGCGCGAGTTGCTGTGCCTGGGAAACTGTCTGTGGAAGCGATATCTCGCTACTGTCAAGCAGATTTACGATGGTTAATCGGTCATCAGTATCTGTCCGGATCGCAGCCCCAGTGAGCTGATTGACCGTTTGCTGGATCGACCGCCGGAGTTGTAGGTTGGTTTCATCGAGTCCGATCACGGTAATTCGATCACAGCCACCTGTGTACGCCGCCTCGATACGCCGTGTTACTGCCTCTTCACTGAAAGCATCAGCGTCAACGGCCACCGTTCGATCTTGCGTTGACACTGGTTCGGTCGCGGCGACCAGTCGATCCTCGTGTGGATAGAGTGACATGGACATCCCGGGCTCGAGGCCCTGTTCGAGTGCCCACTCTTTCGGAAGGGAAATGACGAACGTCGAGTTCCCGGCGAACTGTACCTTTCGTTCGATCGGATCGAACGAGCTAGTCGACAGCTGATTCCAACTCATGTGTGGGTCAGTCTGTTTGTTTTAATCATGTGCACTGCTCGAGCCACAGCAGGCGACGCCGATCAGTGTGAAGATACCATTGCGCAGATGCACCATCGAAAGGGATTGTGGTCCCCCAATATCACTACCCGAATTTTCCGGTGATGTAGTCTTCAACGCGATCGTGTTCGGGGTTTTCGAAGATCTTGGAAGTGTCGTCGTACTCGACGAGCTTTCCCCCGGTGAGGAAGACAGCAGTTTTATCCGAAATTCTCGCAGCCTGTTGCATATTATGGGTGACGATCACGACCGTATACTCCTCGGCGAGGTCGTCGATGAGATCCTCAATTTTCGAAGTTGCGACCGGATCCAGCGCCGAGGCCGGTTCGTCCATCAGGAGGACTTCTGGGTCAGTGGCGATTGCGCGGGCGATACAGAGGCGCTGTTGCTGGCCGCCTGAGAGTTCGAGTGCCGACTTGTCGAGCTGATCTGCTACTTCGTCCCACAACGCCGCGTTCTTCAATGCACGCTCGACGGCAGCATCGAGGTCAACCTCATCAGCAAGACCCTGGACACGAAGACCGTAGGCAACGTTATCGTAGATCGATTTTGGGAACGGGTTTGGCTTCTGAAATACCATCCCAATCTTGCGGCGCAGGGCAACAGGATCCACATTCTCGTCATAGACGTTTTTGCCCTGGAATTCGACCTCGCCCTCAACCCGAGCAAGGTCAATGAGATCGTTCATTCGATTGATCGACCGCAAGAACGTCGATTTACCACACCCCGAGGGACCGATCAGCGCTGTGACCCGTTTTTCCTGAATGGTCATTTCGACGCTCTGGAGTGCCTGCTCGTCGCCATAATAGACATCAAGGTCGTGAGTCTCGATAATTGGCACAGTATCATTTGTAGATTGACCATGATCAGCTGTCCCAATCGATGACTTGAGTAGTGAGTCGCTTTCGACGGTCGTGTAGGTTGACTCAGCCGTATCCTGCTTGGCATTCTCGTTGCTCTCAGGCTGCGATTCGGTACTGGTATCGGTGTTGGATGTGGTATTGTGGCTCATTATCTTACTCTTGGCGCTGGTACTTGTTTCGCAGGACGATGGCGGTTCCGTTCAGCATCAACAGCACGACGAGAAGCGTGACGACTCCTGCCGCGAGGACGCCGTATCGGAAGTCGGCGTCGATCAGTCGCGACCAGGAGTAGATCTGTCGCGGCATCGCGCTGAACAGGCTGAAGAACGTGTCCGGCGGAACGCGAACGACCGCTGCGGCTCCGATCATCAGCAGCGGAGCAGTCTCGCCGATCGCACGGCCGAGCGCGAGGATCGTTCCCGTCAGGATACCGGGCATCGCCCTGGGGAGTACGACATTGCGAACGGTCTGCCACTTCGTGGCACCCATGCCGTACGAGGCCTGGCGCATTGAGTCCGGCACGCCGCGGATCGCCTCCTGTGCAGAGACGATGACGATCGGCAGGATCAGCAACGCAATCGTCAATCCACCAACGACGACGATCCCAGCCTGCATTCCGATTCCACGGACGAACAATGCGAGCCCGAGCACACCATAGACGACTGACGGAACGCCAGCGAGGTTCGCAATGTTGATCTCGATGAGTTCCACGACCGAACTAAGGTGTCCCTGACTCGGGGCGTACTCCTCGAGATAGACTGCGGCGCCGACGCCAATTGGGAACGCCGCCACGGAGACGACGATTAGCATCATCACTGAACCAACAAGTGCAGGGTAGATCCCCGCCTCCCGCGGCGTCGTGTTGTGACCGCTCATCAGGAAACTCCAGTCGAGCCAGAGGTTCGGTCCGGCAAAGCCGAGCGTCTCGACGACGGCGAACGCGAGCGCCGCCCCGAAGGCAATGACGACCGGGAACGCCAGTCCAGTAACACCCTCGCGCCGCCGGAAGACGGATTCAACATACAGTCCAACCGGAATGCCGACGACGGTTGTCATGACGACCCATGCGGTGGTCGGGAGGCCAACTAGCGGCGCGGCAATGAGGCCGAGGCCGGCAACGGCGACGGTCGCCCCGCCGGCGATGGCCGCGTCGCGGTCACATTCCCGGACGCGTCGGATATGCCAGGCGGCTGCCGCGGCGATCGGAATCGTGAACGCCAGCAGGAGAGACAATGGCGGGATCGGCAGGGCAGGTTGTGCGAGGATTAATCCTCGAAGGCTCGGAACGAGGGAGGGTACCGAAACCGAGAGGGTAAACAATTCCTGTCCGAGCAGCGGTGTCTGGATCGAACGGTCCACGCTGAATCCTGGCACGCCAATAATTGCAAGGACCGGTACAAGCACGGCAATTGCGGCTCGTTCGAGGGCGGTAGCCGAGTTGCTCCGTACTCGACGGTGGAGCGCAACAACCGCGTACGCAATGGCGGCAGCTACAACAAATGCGAGCCACTCGTGGGCGGTGATGATGTCTCTGAAGACGATGAGGACACCGCCGGCGAGGAGCGTCGTCACGATGGGCAACCCGAACGCAGTGTACGCGACCTCGCCTGCTCTGGTATCGCGCCGATAATAGTATACCGCGAGAGCAGCCGCAGGAAGAACGGTTGCTCCACCAACCGTGAGGAGCCAGCCTGTATCAGCCGAGGCCGGTCGGATGGCGTCGTTGAACACGTACAACAGGAACACGAACACGAGCCCAAGGGCCAGCAGCGTTGCACCGAGACAGGATAGCTTGAACAGGGTCCCTCGGAGCTGGCTAACTTGGCCGTCAGCCCCGAACCAGTGTCCGGTTCCGTCGTCAGTAGTTGCCATCAGTTGTTCACCTCTATGGCGGTCATTGATCCTGTGGCGGTCAATTGAGCGAACTTCATTGGTACTCCTCCCGGTAGCGTGCGGCGATTCGGTTACTCAACAGGTTCATAGCGAACGTGATGAAAAACAGCGTCAATCCGATCGCGAACATCGAGTAGAACTCCGGCGTTCCACCGGTCGCGTCGCTCGTGACGGCGTGGACCATCGCGGCGGTCATCGTCTGACCAGAGCTGAAGAGGTTCGCGAAGGGGTTCGTTACGTCCAGCATTCGCGCCTGCATTCCGCCGGCCATCACGACGATCATCGTCTCGCCGATCGCTCGCGAGAGCGCGAGGATGTACGAGGAGAGGATACCAGAGACTGCAGCCGGAATGACGACACCAGTCGAGACTTCAAACTTCGTTGCACCAAGCCCATATCCGGCTTCTCGCAGGGAGTCAGGGACTGCACTCATAGCGTCCTCGCTGATCGAAGAGACCATTGGAATAATCATGATCCCGACCATGATCGACGCGCTCAGCAGATTGAACAGGCTCAACTCGAGCCCAGCTGTGCGTAGCCACGGCGTCAGGTACACTAATGCAAGATAACCGTAGACAACTGTCGGGATCCCTGCGAGGATCTCAAGGGCCGGCTTTAGCACCGATCGCGCCCGGTCACTAGCGTACTCACTCAGATAGACTGCAGCCGCGGTTCCGATCGGGATAGCGACCAGCGCCGAGATAACCGTGACGATCAGCGTTGCAGTCACCAGCGGCAGGACGCCGAACGTGTCTCGGCTCGATTCCCACTCTGTTCCGGTGAGAAAGGCGACAACGTTGACCTGACGGAAAAACGTGATCGCGTCCACCGCCAGCGTTACGACGATACTGCCGGTGACGATAACCGTCAGTGCAGCACAACCGAACAGCAGCCAGTGGTACAGCCGTTCTTTGGCTATTCGTCCATCAACTGACCCGGTAAGGTCAGCAGCTATTGAATCAGTACTCATTGAAATTTGACACCGAGGTTACCAATTGTATTCGCGACTAACGCTGCTAGTTCCCTGCCGCGTCCTCGAGTGTGCCCATGTTCTCGTCGACGATATCCTGGTTTGCTGGCACGTATCCGATTTCGTCGGCGATCCAGTCGGCCGACGAGTTCTCGATGTAAAACTCCATGAATGCGTAGACCTCTTCTTTTTCAAGTGCCTCCTCGGACGGATAGACGAACAGGGGACGAGCCAGCGGATACGTTCCCTCTTTCGCCGCATCTAGGCTCGGTTCAGCGCACTCGTCGTCGTTGGACTCTTTGACCTCGAGTGCCTTTACGCGGTCCTCGTTCTCGGCGTAGTAAGCGTAGCCAAAGTAGCCGATTGCGTATTGGTCGTCCTCAATCCCTTCGACGATGATGTTGTCGTCTTCCGTCGGCTCGTAGTCGGTCCGGTGGCTCTCACCATCGAGGACGTTCTCGGAGAACCAGTCGAACGTTCCTGAAGTTGTATCAGGGCCATAGAGTACGAACTCCTCGTCGGGCCAGTCCTCGTTGATGTCTTGCCAGGTTTCGGCACCGCCTTCCTGCCAGATTTGTGCCATCTCATCGAAGGATAGACAGTCGACCCAATCGTTTTCCGGGCTAACTGCCATCGTTACCGCGTCACCGGCGATCTGCATCTCGACTGGCGTGACATCGTTCTCTGCACAGTGGTCTTCTTCTTCAGGCTTGATCAGCCTTGATGCACCGTTGATGTCCGCATCGCCGGGGCAGAAGTGGTTCTCGAAGCCGCCGCCGCTTCCCGTCGAGTCGACGGTGACATTGACGCCTTGATTCTCCTCCATGAATCGCTGGGCCATCACGTCCGAAATTGGGAATACCGTACTCGATCCTTTGACAATGACTTCACCAGAGAGACCATTACCGCCTTCGCCGTTTCCACTGTTCGTTTCGGAACAACCCGCTATCACAGCCGCCCCTACGGAACCGGCTGCGCCGAGGAACTTCCGTCGGGAAACTGTACTCCCTAAACGCCCAGACTGGCTGTCTACCATCACGTGGACGAGAGAGTTGACTACCTAAATACGGTGCTAATTGCTATATATGCCATATATGAGTGTCCCATATCGGGGCATACTACTATATAGGTCTCTATACCCCTGTTGGGTAGCTGTCTCATCTTACAACATGCTAATGTGGTGCTATTGAAATCCCCAGAGAAATACAAATTCGCCCGATAATTTGGCTGAATGCAGCCCTTCCCAAAGTCGCGGCTACTCCGGTTTTTTGAGTAAGTGGTGCACTTGGTTCGGCGAGTGACAGCTCGCTCCTCCTCAAAATTCTCGAAACGATGGTACACCAGTACATCGTCTTACTTTGTCTCAAGATACGGAAGAGTACGACGTACCGGATGCTTCTTGACGAACGAAGAGCGTGTCATAGAACTCTTCTCGTACCCTTCGAAGTGACCGAATAGATACAGACGAAGGCGTTACCAGAGCAGTTACCCACCTCTCGAATAGACGTCAGAAACGGCCTGCTGAATATAGAGGATAAGTGCAGCACGACAACATCGTTTATTACACAGCTATTCAAGTAAATTATCCTATCTACACATACGAACTGATTTCCGAGAGTCTCTCAGAGAGATACTGTTCGATCGCTCAGGTAGGATACATGCTATGGATTCGGACCGCCCGAAGGCTGGTTAGTCGAGGATACTGATTGATCCGTAGAGTCAGTCGGCGACGAGCTCAGTGTACGATTGACTCCACAGTTCAAGTCGATCATCCGGAGATTGCCGTCTTAATAATCCTTGGAACTCGGTTATAGATTGTGGAGACTGTGTGCGTTTTCGTTGATGCCCAACGGATGTGGAATAGCGATCTCGGTTTCGGATTGAACTTCATCTTGTATTCGTAGACACCATCTGCCATCGCACCGAGGAAATCGAATCGTTCGAGACCTTGTTTGATTCCGTTCTGCATCGCCACCCAGTCAAGCGCATCGTTTATCGGTAACTCAATACCACCAGCAGTGCCACCGATCCACGTGTACATTGTATCTCCTTCTACAATGTTGAGCGTACCCCCCACGAAATTGTTGTTCACGTAGCATACGTAGGGTTGGACAACTGACGATCCGAGCGAGTCGTATAGATTGAGAATAATCTCTGCCGGAACCTTCTGAAGAAGCCCTTTCTCCTGATATCGGGAGTTTGACTGCGTGATGAGACGTTTTACGTCTTCTCTGTTACCGATGTGAATATCTAATTCCGAATTCTGGTAAGCCCTGATGTTTCGACGTGCATCGTTGGTGAACGAACGAAGTAATTCCTCCTCGCTACGTCCAAGGTTGATTATGTATGTGAAATTGGGTGAGATCGTAAAGTCGTAATCGTGCCAACGGAACGGTCGAACGTCGCCATATCGATCGCCGCAAAGAACACTGATCAAGTCTGGTTTTATCTCGGCATCTATCCAACTGAGACACTGTTCAATAAATCGCCGGTTATCTTTTTGCTTTCGCTGCTGGCTACACCGTTCGAAGTTGAGTCGAAGCGGACCGAGGTGAATTGGAGTGGACCCAAATACGTTCGGTGGCGATCGGACAGCCGTTATCGGGCCGACAACTGACTTGAATACTGGAAAGAGACCGATCGGTTCTTCACCCTTGTATCCGACGAGTGTGTGGAGTTTCGCGTCACTCTGTGCTGCCAGCACGTCAAGCGCTGCGTATCTGTGAAAGGGTGACCGATACGGAGATCGTTCCACGTATGTATCCCATTGCTCGCACTCATCTTCCGCTATTTCAACGACCTCGACACCCATACATTGGTGACCACCAACACGACTTATAGTCCTATCTCACCTGTTGAATACTATCTTTCTTAAGAGCGTATGGTTTGCCGTGTGTAATCGCATCATCTATCCCTGTGTGCCGTCGCAATTGGTTGCTTTTTCTTTAGGTTCTCGCTGGCTTTGTTCACTCGAGTTGCTCGCTTCGCTCACGGCTACTGATGACGCTCAACGCTTTACCCTTATTGAGCGACACAGACTCTCGTAAGATTCCTCTCACCTCGTACGACATCCGGCTCTCTATTCAGCAGACGAGATCAGTCCTGGCGAATTGTTGGTAAGAACTGCCTGCTGAAAATAGAGGTTGACTTCGTCAAACTGGCTCTGTCAGTACGTGTTCGGCCCACGACTGACTGATCGACAGAATTTCCACCGTTCAGATATTTGTGCCCTCGTGATGTCCTATATGTTTAATTTTACGGGCAACATAGTACTGTACTTCTTCAAAAAACCGAAGCATTGACTCCCGTTTCCCACTAATGTGTTCGGTTTTGAATCCGTACCGGTGAAGGTCCAAAAGATTACGTGGTTGTGTCCCGAAATATGTTCTCAAATTCCATTCGTCTGGATCTTTTTTGTATACTCTGAATATTCGCTTGTAATTCTCATTTCTCACATAAAATCGGAACAGATGGCTGGGTTTTCTACGGAGCAGCGCTGGGATCACATGCAGACTATTTCCAGTGCCAAAAATAAGACGCCCACCTTTTTTCAGAACTCGGTTTAGTTCTCGAAGTGATTGAAGCCGCTGCTCTCTCGGATAGAGATAGTCGATATTCATGTATGAAAAAAGAATGAAATCGAACGATTCGTCCGGGAACGGGAGATCGGCAGCGTCACCGACACGGAAGTCGAGTTCAGGGAATAATAAATTCGCTTTCGAAATCATCTCCTCACTAATATCAATGCCGACGACATCGTAACCCATCTTCGCGAGGGGCTTCGTTGTCCGACCGGCACCACAGGCGACATCAAGAACTCGCGCAGAACGAGGTTGAAAGTATCGCTTCACAAGCCTTTCTTCCACATCGTAGAAACCGAGTTCGTTTAGGTCCTCATATTTATTCAGAGCCTCATCGGACGAGTATGCACGTTTGACTTCGGTCGGCTCATTTCTCTTTGTCATCATAGACTTCGCCTCCCATTCCAGGCCATATAAATAGCTTCCCGATGCTGCTGATGATGTTAATTAATTCCAGTTGCTGCCCGCTGTTTGTCATAGCCGGACTGCCGTACAGATTGAGTAAAGCCTTGTACGACATTCGCGCTCTGTATCTTGCACGGGTGTTCGAACCACTCATTTTCTGTCAGGAGTGGCGTGACCGTTCAATGGATGGGTTCAGCACGTCAGACTGGTTCTGGAAAGTGGCTTTGGCTGAGTTCGCTACTCAATACTCGAAATTCCCTGCCCGTTCATGATGTCGTGAATGTTGGCTAACACTAATTAGGGGGTCTGTAGTACTTTCAGTTATATTGATGGGAAAAACCAGAAATGTAGTCATCGCTATGTGTACTCGGTGCGGAAAAGTGCATTCAGGCAAACGGCTGGTTGATGGACCCATTAAACTCTCTGGAAGAAGTGGCTGTACCTGTGGAGGATCGGGTTTCAAGGCGATTGAAAGCCTAGAGTGACCAGTCCCGCCACTGTATTGAACAATCACTACTTCCCAACTGGGCCGGTCTTGTACTACATTCGCGCTGTGTATCTTGCACGGCAGCGGGAACATATATTGGAACTGATAGAATATTCAGCGGAAAGCACGCACGCTCTATCTAACAGCTGGTTCGTTGACGGCCAGGGTGAAAACAATCCTGTGGGGACAATTCTATGACATGCTCGCTATATAGGTGGTCGAGCTGAGTGGCTATTTCGCGCACCTACATAACGGCTATTTCAGCGGGAAAGTCATCGAGGCAATAGGATTTCAACAGAGATAACTATTCCATCTATACAGATGAGCAACGAGAAGACGCACTCTAAGTCCAGGATCTGAGTCGGTTCGATTGGTGCCGAAAGAAAGGTACGTCTCGACTTGATTCTCGAATGCCGTGACGGAATCGGTATGTTGGAAATCGTTTCGGAGAGCGATCCTAAGCTGATACGCTTTGCATAGATAGCGCATTCGGCAGGACTCAACCCTGTTGGCGTAGTCTGAGCCGGCTGTCATCCTCCAGTTGAGACGTGAGACTCCTGAGTCGGGTCGTGCCTGTCTGTGGTCTCTTGCGATGGTTCTATCCGTTTACCGTGACGAATACCGTGTCGGAGCCCGAACTCTGCAATGTTTCCCCCGTGTTCAGCTGTCCGTCGCAACCTATCGAGAATTGGTCTGAGCTGAGCACCTACGTTCGACGACTCTGCCAACCGACACTCGAATGTGGTAATATCCTCGCGGAGCTGATCACGGGCAGTCAACGCCTGTTGCGCGGTTTCGACATCCGCATCACCGATTATCACACTCACTGCGTCCGTTATAATCTCACGTGCCCTCTGGGAAATTTCACGGAGTTCGTCCGTGGTTGGTTCGCCTATAGAGTTATCGATCTCGGTGGCGACAGTTGCTATGCCTTCGGCGTGGTCAGCAACGCGCTCTAGCTCCCGGGTCGTCCCCCACAGTTCAAATAACTCCGAGCGGGTCAATTCCAACGCATCAACCACGTCGAGACGTGCGAGTCCTTGAGCAAAGGACCGGTCGATCATCGCGTAGAGACGATCGGCCTGATCATCACGATCGGCTAGATTTCCGGGAGGGGTATCTCCAGTCACTACATCTGTTGCATCGCGGTGCATCGATAGTGCGACGAACTTGAGCTGACGTACCGACTGTCGAACCGACACTTCCTCAGTATCGAGGAGCGTTCGAACCGTGATCTTCGATTCGGACTCCTCAGTAACGGACACCCCCGGTAGGTTTCTGGCGACCAGGTCAATGACTCGCCGTTGGCCGGTTGTAAAACCGTCCGCTGCATCGAGTCTTACTTCCTTCGCACCCACTGCGTAGGCCGCCCGCAGCGTTCGTTCGAGTGGCTCAGCGTCGGCGTGAGCAACTTCGACGGCGATCTGTCTCGTAGCGTCATCTTCGCATTCTCGTGCCTGGAGGACGAGCGTTCCGTCGATATGTGTATGCAAATTTACGCTATCGCCTGCGGTAATGTCCTCTGATTCGGCCCACTCTTTGGGCAGTGATACGGTGTAGGTCCCGCCGCCGACCATCTGAATTTTGCGTGTCTCCATTTGTCAATAGATAAGTGAAGGATCGTTCTCGGCCATGTACAGGGTCCGGGCTGCGATGTTCACGGCATGGTCGGCAATCCGTTCGAGATCGCGAATCGTCAACAGCACGCGCGAGACGTCGTCGAGTAATTGCTCAATCGCCCATGAATCGTCGCTGTCTGCCTTGCGCTCGATCAAGTCCCGCACAACGGTTTCGCTCGCCCGCTGACAGAGAGCGTCGATGTCGTCATCGCTGCCTGCGATCTCCCAACATACGTCGACGTCTTCGATTGCGTACGCTTCGAGACTTCGCGTGAGGAGGGCCTTTGCGTCGCGACCGATGTCGTCGATAGCGACTTCAGGTGTGAGATCGCGCTTCGCTGTCAATGCGTACTGCGCGAGATTGGCTGCTAAATCTCCAACGCGTTCGAGGTCCGTGATGATTTTGAACGAGGCCGCAATGAAGCGGAGATCACCCGCCACGGGCTGCTGGAGCGCAAATAGGTCGACACACTGGTTTTCCAGTGTGAGGTACGTCTCGTTTATGTCTGAATCTCCCTCAATGACTTCCAGAGGCAGTGATTCATCCGTGTTGACTAAACTCTCCAGCCCCATCTCGAACCGTTTGACGACGAGGTGTCCCATCTCGAGTACATCGTCCCGGAGGTCATCCAGCGATTGTTGGTATGTCTCTCGCGTCACGCCAGTCACCCGAACTTGCCGGTGATGTAGTCCTCGACGCGCTGACTCTCGGGGTTCTCGAAGATTTTGGTGGTGTCGTCGAACTCGACGAGCTCCCCGCCGGTGAGGAAGACGGCCGTCTTGTCCGAGATGCGGGCGGCCTGTTGCATATTGTGGGTGACGATGACAACCGTGTAGTCCTCCGCGAGCTGCTCGATCAGGTCCTCGATCTTCGAGGTCGCCACTGGGTCGAGCGCGCTCGCAGGTTCGTCCATGAGGATCACCTCGGGATCGACTGCAATCGCGCGAGCGATGCAGAGCCGCTGCTGCTGGCCACCGGATAGATCCAGCCCCGACGACTCGAGTTTGTCGGCGACCTCTTCCCAAAGGGCGGCTTCTCGGAGCGCACACTCAACAGCCTGGTCGAGATCTATGTTGTCGGCCTTCCCCTGAACGCGGAGGCCGTAGGCAACGTTGTCGTAGATCGACTTCGGGAACGGGTTCGGCGACTGGAACACCATGCCGATGCGTCGGCGGAGCGCCACTGGATCGACGTTGCCGTCGTAGACGTTCTTGCCCCCCAGCTTGACCCGTCCCTCGACGCGAGCAGCGTCAATGAGATCGTTCATTCGGTTCAACGACCGGAGGAACGTCGACTTCCCACACCCCGATGGACCGATGAGCGCGGTCACGCGCTTTTCTAGAACCGCCATGTCCACGGAGCGTAACGCCTGCTCGTCGTCATAGTACACGCTCAGATCGTCGACTTCGATGACGTTCGACTCGGGTGTACGCCGCGGATCCGAGCGCTCTGCCTCAACTGCCGTCTCGATCAACAACTCGTCGGTGTAGTTCGTACTTCCGGTCAGTTCTTCCTCATTCGAATCTGGCTGTGACATGATTAGTTACTCCGTTGGTACCGGTTCCGCAGGACGATCGCCGTCCCGTTCATAATAAGCAGGACGGCTACGAGGACGATCACCCCGGCTGCGAGCACACCGAAGCGGAACTCCGGCTGGATCTCCGAGGACCACGAGAAAATCTGCCGCGGCATCGCCCCCGTCTTCGAAAAGAATCCGGAGGGTGGCGACCGGACGCTCGAGGCTATCCCGATCATGAGCAGCGGCGCCGTCTCGCCGATGGCGCGGCCGAGCGCGAGAATCGTCCCGGTGAGGATTCCCGGCAGCGCCTCGGGGAGTACGACGTTCCGGGTCGTCTGCCACCGCGTCGCGCCCATCCCGTAGGAGGCCTGTCGCCGCGAATCGGGGACTGCGCGCACGGCCTCCTGAGCCGAGATGATGACGATGGGTAAGATCAGCAAGCCCACGGTGAGGCCGCCGACGATCACGATACCGCTCCGGAGGCCGATCCCCTGGACGAACAGCGCCAGACCGAGCAGGCCGTAAACGATGGAGGGAACGCCAGCGAGGTTCCCAATGTTGATCTCGACGAGCTCGACAAGCCGGGCGAGCCGACCCGAACTCGGCGCGTACTCCTCCAAATAGATCGCGGCGCCGACGCCCACTGGAAACGCCGTCAGCGCGATGACGAGGACGATCAGGACCGAGCCCACGAGTGCGGGGTAGATGCCTGCATCGGCCGGGTTCCGCGAGGTAGCGCTGGTAAGGAAGCCCCAGTCGAGCCACGGATCCGGGCCGGCGAACCCCAACGTGCCTGTGATCGCCACGCCGGCGACCCCTCCGAGAACGACGGCGACCGGGAACAGCAGACCGAGCAGTCCCTCATCTCGACGGACGACGCCCTCGAGGTACGCTGCAGATGGCACGAGGACTGCGGTCGCGAGCAGCACACCGTTCTCGGGGGTGACTCCCACCAGCGGGGCCACGAGCGCGACGACAGTCGCGACGACGACTGTGCCGCCGACCAGTTCGTATCGACCCCGGCCGTCGTCGCGGCGGGAGACGACGAACCGGCCGTACGCGAACGAGACGGGGACCGTCACGGTACCGACGAGGAGCATCCAGTCGACCGGCAGGACGGGGATTAGGAACACTAGGTCGCGGACGCTCGGGAGGAGTCGTGGCGTTGCGAACGTCACCGCGAACAACTTGGTCCCTGAAAGCGGCAATGCGACCGTGTGTTCGACCGATATCGCCGGAACACCGAGGACGGCGAGGAGGGGTGCGAGGATTGACACGACCAGGCGTTCGAGTGCGGCCGCCGGGCGGAGACGGGCGTGAATGATGATCGCACCGGCTCCGACGCCGAGCGCTACGACCAGCGCGAGCCACTTGACGGGCGTGGCGAGTTCTCGAAACAGGATGACGAATCCCCCGGCGGTGATCAGTCCCACCGCCAGAACGCCGGTCGTCTCATAGGCCACCCGCCCTGCGGCCCGATCCCGCGTAAGGTAGTAGGCTGCCAGGGCCACCATCGGGAGGCCGAGGGTCGCGGCGAAAGTGAGGCCCCATCCAAGATCGGCCGAAGACGGCCGGAGAGCGTCGTTGGCGACGTAGAGGAGCAATCCGGCGACCACCGTGATACCGAAGACGGTCGCGGCAGCGGAGACCCACTTGAACACCCGCCCCCGGAGCCGGCTGACGTCCGCCGTAGTCTCTCGTTCCTCTACGACGTCCGCACCCGCGGGTTCACTGGCCATCGGTAATCCACCTCCGAACGACCGATATGCCTCTTTGACGCTCCGGTGCGTTATTCGGTCTCATTGGTATTCCTCCCGGTAGCGCTTCGAGAGTCGGTTGCTTGCGTAATTCATCGCAAAGGTAATGGCAAAGAGGGTCAGCCCGAGAGCGAACATGCTCTTGTAGGTGGGTGACGCCGCGCTGACGTCGGTCGTGACCGCCTGGACCATCGCCGAGGTCATCGTCTGACCCGAGCTGCCGACCGTCTCGATCGGGGCGAGGTAGGGGATGCCGAAGAGCCCCTCCTTGACGGCTGGCATCCGCGGCCGGAGCCCCATAGCCATCGCCACGACCATCGTCTCGCCGATGGCTCGCGAAAGTGCGAGGATGAACGAGGCGAAGATGCCCGAGGCCGCCGCCGGGATGACCACGCCGGTCGTGACATCGAACTTCGTCGCGCCGAGGCCGTAGCCGGCCTGGCGAAGCTCGTCCGGGACCGCCGACATGGCGTCTTCCGACAGCGAGGAGACTATCGGGATGATGAGAATACCTACCATCAGCGACGCGCTCAGGATGTTGAACGTCCCCAGACCGAGCCCCGTAACCTGCCGGAGGAAGGGAGTAAGGTAGACGAGCGCGAGGTAGCCGTAGACTACTGTCGGAATGCCTGCGAGGATCTCCAGTCCCGGTTTGAGGTACGCCCTGGTGCGGGTGCTCGCGTACTCGCTCAGGTACGCGGCCGCCAGTACGCCGGTTGGGATGGCGACAAGGGCGGAGATTGCGGTCACCGCGAGCGTCCCGAAGATGATCGGGACCGCCCCAAACTCATCTCGAGGTGGGACCCACGACGTCGTTGTGAAGAACTCTCGTGGCGACACGAGTTCGAAGAACAGTACAGCATCGAACGCGAGTGCGAAGACAATACTGACCGTTACGACGATCGACACGGCCGCACACAGAAGCAATAGCCAGCGGTACAGTCGCTCGCGGACCCGCTTGCTCTGTTGTGCTCCGGTGAGCTGGAGCGCGTTTGTTTCGGGGCTCATAAAAGAATATGGCTAAATGTCCGCTCTCGCTTACGCGTACTCTTCCAGCTTCGAGAGGTTCTCCTCCACTAGATCGCTCCCGGAGGGGACGTAGCCGATCTCGTCCGCGATGACGTCGGTTCCCGCCTCTTCGAGGTAGAACTCCATAAACGCGTAAACTTCCTCGCGGCCCAGCGCCTCCTCGTTGGGATAGACGAACAGCGGGCGAGCCATCGGATAGGTACCTTCCGCGGCCGCCTTGAGGCCGGGGGCGCCACACTCGTCGTCTTCAGACTCCCGCACCGACACCGCCTTCACCGCGTCCTGGTTTTCGCTGTAGTAGGCGTACCCGAAGTAGCCGATCCCACCAACGTTGTCCTGGATGCCCTGCACGATGAGGTTGTCTTCTTCGGTCGGTTCGTGCTCGGCGGTGTGGTTGCGGTCAGCACCATCGTAGTTGATGACGTTCGCGAGGAACCAGTCGTATGTTCCCGACGTTGAGGCCGGGCCGAACATCTCGATGGGTTCGTCCGGGAATCCGTCGCGCACCTCCGACCAATTGTCGACGCCGTCCTCGCGCCAGATCATTGACATCTCTTCGAAAGTCAGGCAGTCGACCCAGTCGTTGTCGTTGTTGACCGCCATCGTCAGCGCGTCGCCGGCGACCTGGAACTCGACGGGTTCGACACCGTTGGACTGGCAATTTTCGACCTCTTCATCTTTGACCGGCCTTGAGGCGCCGTTGATGTCGGAGTTGCCCGGACAGAAGTGGTTCTCGAACCCGCCGCCGCTCCCCGTGGAGTCAACGGTGACGTTCACGTCGGGGTGTTCCTCCATGAATTGCTCGGCCATATAGTCCGTGATCGGAAACACCGTACTGCTACCGGTGTTGACAATCTCGCCCGAGAGGCTATCGCCACCATCAGAATTACCGCCACTACCGCTGTTAGAGTTACCGTCACTACCTCCGTTGGAATTGTCGTTGCTACCTCCGTTGGAATTTCCGTCACTCCCCTCGTTTTCCTGGATACAGCCTGCTAGAGCTATCGCGCCCACAGCCCCCGACGTGTACAGAAATTTACGTCGCGATACTAGGTCAGACAGACGCTCTGAGTCTTGCGTCATCACCTGAAGACGGACAGTTCACTACTAAAGCGGTTTATAATAGGGGTACAATCGAGTACCGACGAGTACAAATTGGCCTGGTCGGGTCAGAGGAGTACAGGCAAGAACAGAGGGCTACGTATCACTAAATGTTCCTCTTTTCAGAGCACGAACCCAGGTAGGCCAGGTTACATCTTGATTTGAACATTTCTTCAGCATAGCGTTACAAGAGACAATTAGCAGCGGCTTTGTCGGTGATGCAGGACTGAATACGTGAGTCATGACAATGAGTGAATCCTCTCATACTTCCAGTAATCGAGACCGGTCCCAGGAAGACCAGACCAACACGAGTCGGGAGATGTCGTCACAAGCGGAGAGAGAAAGAAGACCAGCCCTACAGTTGGCCATTGTTTCATACGACGATAGTCCCGATCGCGGGACGATTCACCCACCGGATATGACCGGGATCGAACGGATGGAAACGTGGATATCAGTAGATCTGTCCGTGGTTGTTGATCTCTCGATGTGGCGGTAGCGACATAGATACTACGAGCATCGCTAATCAATTTAGAAGTCTAATGGCCAATTCCACTGTTTAGCTACGTATCACTATATATCCGTCAGTACCGATCATACAAATCATAGTAGCAATTAACTCAGGAGGCTAGCGTTCTCCGTATGTATTCCAAATCTACACCATATAGAGGAAAGCCAAGAAATGAGTGCACACATCCCATCCTGTCAATAACCCATGGAAACACGAAAAGCACAGCTCACGGGCGGATCCACGTTCACAGTTTCGCTCCCGAAAGAGTGGGCGAACGAAATTGATCTAGAAACGGGCGATACGCTTCGCCTCTATCCGCGCAAGCGAACGATTATTATTGAATCGGCGGAGGACGACGACTACTGGGAGACGAACGTCGATATTGACCATTTTTCGGAAACCCAAGTTCGACGAACGATCCAAGCACTGTATACGACCGGCTTCAACCGGCTCACGCTCTCTGCCTCCACGGATTTGAGC
This sequence comes from Natronosalvus rutilus, assembly GCF_024204665.1. Taxonomy (NCBI): domain Archaea; kingdom Methanobacteriati; phylum Methanobacteriota; class Halobacteria; order Halobacteriales; family Natrialbaceae; genus Natronosalvus; species Natronosalvus rutilus. The sequence goes on from NZ_CP100357.1 coordinate 49,626, forward strand.
CAGAACCGGAGAGTGATCTCTGCGACAGCTCGAGAATTCATCGGGCTCGAAACGCTCGAATCCACGGATACACAGGTCAAGCTGCAGAGTCTCCTTGACTCAGCGACGGTTTCCGTCGAACAATCGACGGTCCAAATTCAGCAGGTGGCTCTCTCCATGCACGAGGATGCAGTCACTACTCTTATTGAACAAGACGATGCTCTTGCGGAGCATGTCATCGAACAGGATGATCAAGTTGATCGATTATATGCAATGATTTCACGACACTTCCAGCGATCCCTGGTTCGTCTACGAGAAACCGAAGAACTCGATTTAGACCAATCCGATCTCTATGATTATCAGACTACAGCCCGGCAACTTGAACGGGTCGCCGACCACGCCGAAAAAATCGCGAATCTCGCGGCCCGATTTAAAAACCCACTGCCCGATGACTTTGTTGACGAAATCGAGACGAACGCTGAAGCATCCAGGCGTATTGTCGAACAGGCCACAAGTACGATTATTGGAGATGCGGATATCGAAACAGCTCACAGGGCACTGGACAATCGAGACGAGCTCGCCGCGGAGCTCGAAGATCTCGAACGCGAACTTCACGAACGAGATATCCCTGAAAGCCACCTGATCGCACTGACACTGGATAGTCTCACGAGGACGGCAGAATACGGTGGCAATATCGCCGAAACCGCACTCCAAACTGCTGCGCGAGAGAAACAACTGTGAAGATAAAAATGCGCCATCCGCTGAGAGACGACTGGGTGCTGTCAGTCAACGTCCTCCCATTTATCGCGCCTTTCCAATCGTCGTGGTCGCAGCATTCGGCGTCGGCACCGATTCGACGAACACGAGGTCCTGTCTGTCGCTGACCCCGAATACCGAGTGGTGAGGAACGACCGGCTTCTTCGGCGCGTTCGTCGTCTCCACCCTCGTCGCTCTGCTCATCTTCGCCTGTTTCCATCGCGGTACCTTGCGAGACGCCGATCTTACCGATTCGACGGTGGCCGGGACCGAGTGATCGTCGTGGAACACACTGACGCGGAGGGCTGAAAAAAGCTGTTCAGAGACGCGGCCCGATTAACGCGTCGACCGCTTACCGATCCGACAGTGACCGACCCTTGCTAGACCATCACAGTAACGACTCTATCGACCGCTGTCACGGCCCGGCGGGTCGTTGCGTCCCGGCGGATCGCCGCCTGGCGGTCCGCGCCGCTCGGTTTCCTCGGGTTCATATACGTAGAGCGCGTCGTTGGGGTAGCTGCGATTCCCACCCCGCCAGCCGTCCTCGCAAAGGAGGACGCGACCGTCGCGCATCGCATAGACGTTATCGACGTTGCGCAGTGAATCGTCGACGTCCTTCATCGCCTCCTCGCTTGTGAAGTCGGGCCCGACGACGACCGGCTCGAGCGTCGAGACGTCGTATCGGGGGCCGAGTTCTGCCCGGTATACCACACCGCCGTCGACGCGGTCAAGCGCAATGTCGCCGCCGTCGTCGGGCGCCTGGTTGTCCATGTCGTCGTTGAACTCGGAAATGCCGAAATAGATGTAGTCACCAGGTCTAGCGTCGTCCTTGCTGTCGACGCCCTCGGCTTTGTTGAACTCGATGGAGGCGCCGATCTCCTTGGCCGCGGCGCGCGTCTCGAGGAAGGGGACCCGCCGGAGTTCCTCGTCGACGCAGTTCGGACCCTGTTTTTCGTACTGCTCGGCCCACTCGACGATCGCCTCGTCGGAGATGTAGTCGCTGTTGCCGTTTTCGATGACCTCGAGATCGGCCTCCTTGAGGACCTCTTCAGTGACCTTGTCGCCCTCGCTCCAGTTGGTGTGGCTCTCAAGGTAGTCGACCTGGGTGACGTCGTCATACTCGGTGATCCAGGATTCGATCTCGACGTTGCTCGCGTGGCCTAATTCCCACCACTCGATTTCGAGGGGAACTTCAGCCGGCGATTTCCCGGAGGCGGCCTCGTCGTTGGTAATCTTCGGAGCGTAGAGCGTCCCGGCGACATCCATCGGATCCTGGTAACTCGAGATCGGCCGATCCGCGACGAACTTATAGATACCCTTGCTGTCACCGTCGGAACAGCCGTAGACGGTGCGCTCGTCGGGCAGGATGTCCGGCGCCTCCCAGGCGGCTCGGCCCATGACGTAGTACTTGACTGGTTGTGGCTCGTCTGCCGTCGGCTCGCGGATGTCGACGTGATAGCCGTAGCGGTAGGGGTTGGGGTAGACGTCGCCGATGGGATCGATCGGGTTCCCATCCCCGGACTCCACGGGATCCGCGCCGAGGTAGTAGGCGAGGTGCTCCACGCCGGTCATGTTCCAGTAGCCCTGGACGGACCAGCCGTCGACCTCGTCGTATTCATTGATGGCGGTCTGGATCTCGGAGGGGTTCGGCCGGTTCCAGAAGTAAGCCGCCCCCCGCAGGCCTTCGCCGTCGCCGGCCTCGATAATATCGCTGATCGTCCCCGTGAGGTTCGCTCGTGGGTGGGCATAGTTCTCCTCGGAGGAGATCATTGTCTCCCACGGACTCAGGTCGCCGTAGCAGTTGATGCGCGTGCCGCCGATCTCGCGGAAAGCGTTCGTGTTGACTGTGTTGATCGCATTCTCGGGATCAGCCTCCCACTCGTCGTCCTCGGTTTTCCTGAGCGGCGTCCGCATGACGTTGCCGGGGCTGTTCTCGTCGTTGGTGAATAGGTAGCCCTCAGTTCCATCGTCGTTTGTGGCGACGAACTGGTTACAGTCCATGTTGTACCCGGGGTCGCCGTAGGTCGTCCCCGCGAAGTTCTCCGGTGTGACCTCCCGTCCGTCCGGCGTTTCGACGATCCCCCAGCGTTCGGTACCGCCGTTGATCGGGTCACCCTCCTGGATCAGGTATTCGAACTTGGCGTCGGCCGCCCAGACGGTGTCCTGTTGCTCTTCGACTGGTGCCGGTGACTCCGTGAAGTCATCGTTCGTCCCTTCGAACTCGAACTGGAAGCCCCGGTAGTACCCCACACCGCCCTTGTCATAGGGTGCGGGATTGTTCCGGCTCGGATGCTGGACGCTGATCAGCAGCGTCCCATCCTCGAAGACGAACGGCCCGGTCATCTCCGCGCCGAAGGCGGTCGTCGAGAATCGCTTCAGGTCACCGACGACGCTCGGTGCTCCCTCGGTCAGTGTGTCGTCATCGTCCGTCGAGTCGTCGGGGCTATATCCGCGGTAGCTATCCCCGGCACCGCTGGCGACGCCCGCGACGCCTGCGCCGACCAGGGTGGCGATGGAGGCTTTCATCAGGTTGCGTTTTGGTTGATCAACCATGCAAGTACGAAATTCAGGTCGTGCATGAAGTTGGTTTATAATAGGTCAACAGCCCTGTTCAGAACGATTATTGTCGCTATATATGCGACGGAACTGATGTGACCCAGAATAGATCCCTCGGGTAGGGTGTGAGGTCGTCCATATTCCTATTATGTAGGCCGGCCAAAAACCGGCCCGCCATGGTGAAATTTTGCGGTGCTGGCCGTCTACCTTGGAAGAATCAACACATACTGCCGAAAACTGATCGCGCCGTCCGTCTCAGGGTTCGGTCTCCCCGTCGTCGATCGCAGCGGCCTTCCGGCGGATGTTGGTCGCTCGCTTTTGGACACGCGAGACGTACCGTTCAATCTTCCCGGGCTGGACGCCCATGAACGAACCGACCCACTGACGGTCATTGTATGGCTGGGTGAGGAGGTACGCCGCGAGCGTATCCCGACCGGCCTGGATGATGATTGGAGGGATGCCCCGCTCGCCGGTACCGGCCTCCTCGAAGCCGTTGACGTCGAAGTAGATATCGGCGTACAACTCGGCGGTCTCGGCGTCGTCAAATTCAATCCCCTCGTGATGCGGCGCTTCGAACCGGTAACGGCCGTCGTCTAGTTCGACGATGCGAACGTCCATGATGTACTCCTGGTGGATCCCGATCGATTCCCTATCGATCCGCTCTGTCACGACCATGTGCGCGACTCCGTCACGACTAGCAATGAATCTAAGTAATAGACGTTTATAGCTGTCAAGAGGTCTTTATCCGAATACGTAGCTATCCGAAGCACGATTGAGGCGGTGCAAAGTGGGTGTTCTCGGAAACGGTTTTCGAATAGATGTGGCGTCGAAACCGAACCATGTACAACGGTCGAAGGTTGTGCGGTGGTGCGGAACGAGATCAGTGACAGTTCGGATAATTCTCGCTCTCGATCGCCGGTCATCGATTCTCTATACCGCTCGCAATCCCTGCCCAGTTCCCTGGCCAATAATCAGAATAGAAGTATCTGTGCGGCTCTGTTGAAGTCCTCAGTGGGTGATAGGTTCGAATTGCTGTGCTGCATACAGAGGATATATTCAGCACGATTGCTGTGTTTGTTTCACGTTGAGAAAGTTGGACCACCCGCTCACTTCGCTTGCGAATCAACCACCGGTATTCATACAGCTACCTTTGTAGGAGTCAAACATGAGTACATACTTGTTCTTGGTACCGTCCCTTATCGCAGTCGTAATTCTATTGTCATTGAGTGCATTCTTTTCCAGCAGTGAGTCAGCGATCTTTTCGCTCCCGGATGAATGGGTGGAGACTACTCCCGAGGACAGTACACGAGATAGTCGCACGCTCCAACAACTCCGTGCGAACCCGCATCGACTCCTCGTCACACTGCTAGTTGGGAACAACCTCGTTAACATCGCCATCACCAGCATCATCACACTTCTTGTTGCACGGTTCGTTCCCCCTGGGTTCGCCGTCGTAATAGCAACACTCAGCGTCAGCGTTCTAATCCTCGTCTTCGGAGAAATCGTGCCGAAATCCTACGGGCTCGGCCATGCAGAGTCCTGGAGTCTCCGCGTCGCCCGCCCGATTTCGTACGTCGAAAGCGCACTGGGTCCACTCGTTGCGTTGTTCGATACCGTCACTCGGTGGCTGACGACGCTTATTGGGGGCGACCCACATGTTGAGAAACCATATCTTGACGACTGAGCGGCCAAACTCTCCACAGGTTGTATCGCCGCTTCTCACTGAACGAGGAGTGACCGATTCGCGCCCTGTACTCAGCACGCAGTTCTTGCCAGGCCCGGAGGATTTCAACAGAGCCATATGTGCTATTTTCGGTCCGATACTGTTATATGAAGAGTTGCTCAATTACTCAATCATGGCTCAACAGCCGGAGCGGTTGGAGCGACTCCTCGAACGAGAGGTAGGCGAGTGTTGTGATGCGGATGTCCAAAACCGAATCGAGACGCTTAGCCAGCATGTGATGAATCTCCCTTCGAATTCCGACTCTGACCTAACCGCGTTGAAAACATTGGGGAACGAGACTCGATACACAATCGTTCACCTGCTTGCGGCTGCTGATCAAGAACTGTGTGTCTGTGAAATCACACCGGTAGTCGACGTCAGCGAGAGTGCGATCAGTCACGCTCTCTCCGACCTCTACGAGACGGGGCTCGTTACCCGCCGCAAGGATGGTACCTGGCGGTACTACGAAGCAACCGAACGGGCAAGAGCAGTGCTCGATGCACTCGACACGACACGAGGGCAGACCAATGAGTGACGAACAGATCCGTGTCGCGTTCATGTGCGTTCAGAACGCCGGGCGCAGTCAGATGGCCACTGCGTACGCCGAACGGGAACGTGACCGGCGAGGTCTCGGTGATGCAGTAGAGATTCTCACCGGCGGTACGCACCCCGCCGATCAGGTTCACGACGAAGTTGTCGACATAATGCAGGAGGACGGCTTCGATCTCTCGACTCGCGTCCCCCGAGAAATCACGACCACGGACCTCGAGTCGTGCGACTACATCGCGACTATGGGGTGTTCCACGCTCGACCTCGACACAGAGGCCACCGGAGTAGACGTTCGAGACTGGGCACTCACTGATCCGGCTGGAAAACCGCTCGACCGAGTCAGTGAAATCCGCGATGAAATCAACCAGCTTGTCCACTCTCTGTTCGACGACATCGAGAACGCGCTCGAAGGACAGCCCGAGCAATAACTACTCTCACGTACTCTCATGAGCGACACTGGCAGCACACACCATCTGAGATGGTCTCCGCGTGGGTTGTCAGCGCTCGGAGCAGCGAGATGGAGATTCCGATCACTATTGGAGGAGGGGTCTATCGGTGCCGTTCTCTGACCCGTAGGCACTCGAGATGGTGCTGGCGGTGTTCGTTGGCGGTGCGTTCGGTGCCGCTATCGGTGCGCTGCCATTGTTCTCCCTGGCCGGCTTGATGATCACTCATCGGCGAGCTCTACAAACTCGCTGGCCGAACCATGAGTGTCGAAACCCTACCAATCGACCTCACGGACTCATTCGGATTCGGCGTCGCACTGGATCCACACTCGCAATTGAAGGCGGGTGCCGCTACACTTCTGTACGGAGACGTGTTGAGTGTTGCTGAGCGTGCGATGCAGTCGGTGGCCAGGTGTGTCTCGTGGGTCCATTTCCGTGCCCTCGCCGACTCCTAGCGCAGAGAAATGAGGCGGGTGCGCTGATGTCCTTCGCCAAGCCCTGCCCACACTTAACCAACAGTTCGGGTATCTGCATTGTTTGTTGGTTAAGGTGGTATTCTACTGAGTATTTCAGCGGGGATTTGGTCCGTGACGGGGCGACTGACACACCTGACACTCCCACATCGGCTGGCCAGACCACGTCTCATCTTGGAAAGACTCGAACTCCTGAAACTGATGCTCAGTCTTTCGACCGCACGTGCGACATTCAAGCCGCGTCTTCGACGGAACTCTAGGTTGACAATTCTTGGAGTGCTCGTCGTCGGCGGCACGCTGGAGCGCAATTGCTGGTACCAACCAGACATCGTTCTCGGGGCTCTCGAGTAGGCATGTAAGTCGAGCTTCGCCACGAACGCCGTGTCCTTTCTCGTCGTACAGATACGTCGCGTGTGCTTCCCCACTTGACGACGGCGTCGTCTCGGTCCAGATAGTCCGCTTCCGAGCTACCGAAAGCAGCTGTTCACCACGTTCGGAGGTCGCCCGTACGGCGTCGGGAAGGGAGGGCCACTGGTCGGTCAACTGCGCGGCAGGCGCGTCGTCGAGATCGTAGATCAGCTGACAGTCGTCGACGGCGGGATCCCTGTCGGGCTTCGCGAGGAGGGTCGCTGCCGCAGCACCCTTCGCGAGGGCGTGATAATCGGTCGAGGCCTCGATGAGCAGATGGACGACGTGAAGGAGTGTCCACTCGAGGTCTGCGGGCTGCTTGTCGGTGGACTCTCCAAGATGATTCGTGAGGCAGAACTGGCACTTGGTCTGGCTGGCAGGGATCGACGCGCCACAGGAAGCACACTCGTTCATTGTAGCGGTTGAGTCGTCTGGATATCCCACGAGCATCTCCCCAGTTTGATCTCTGGATGGGTCGAGACAACCGTCTCTGGTGAGTTCACGGTCGGGAATCTGTGTCACCTCGCCAAGCGGTCGGAGTTCCTCAAGATCAGCGTAACGATCGGTCATAGAGACGTCTACCAGCACGTTCCTTCGTCTTTACTTTTAAACATCAGCCCCACACTCAGTACAGACTGAACGTTTCGAGTCAGACGCTTCAGAGGGCCAGTTCAGCAAGTGAGTCTTGATGTGACCGGATGGTTGACGGAGTGACGTTCGCAGCCTCCGCGACCTCCGTCTGCGTTAGCCACTGACCTTCGTCGCGCCCGGCTTTGTAGAGACAGGCCGCTGCAAATCCTGAGGGCCGGACGCCCGTTGTGGCACTTGCCGATTCAGCTTTTGCGGCCAACCGTCGAGCTCGCTGTCGAATGGAGTCAGAGACGTCGAGTTCCGACGCAAGTCGGGGAATGAATTCGCTCGGACGAACGGGCTGGGCCGGGAGTCCGAGTTCTCTGTTCACCGTCTTGTAGGCGCTCTTGACTCTCGACTGCTTGACCCGTGCCACGTCGGCGATGTCCTCGAGCGTTCGTGAGAGACCGTTACAGCGACAGACACCGTAAACGCTCGCTGCCGCTATCGCCTCGATCGATCGGCCTCGAAGCAGGTCTTCAGTTTGAGCGCTCCGGAACAGGTGACAGGCCTGGTCGCAAACCGACTCTGTGAATTCGAGAACGCTCGCGATTCTTCGGACTTCACCCAGGCCGTGTGCGAGGTTTCGCTCGGCTTTCGACTGGAATCGCCCACGAGATTGCTCACGGCGCATTCGGGCTAGCCGCTGACGCTTTCGCCCGGAGAGTTCGTTCCCGTTTGCATCGGTCCTCCGACCGATCTCCGTCGACAGCCCTCGATCATGACGTGTCGCAGTCAGTGGAGCCCCTGTCCGCTTTCGCTGGTTCTGATCGTGGGTTCTCCATTCTGGACCGTGATCGATCCGTTGCTCGTCGATGACGATCCCACAGTCCTCACAGATAGTTTCGATAGCGTTGGTCGTGACCCGACCGTCGCACTCGGGACACTGGTTCGATTCAGTCTCGGTCTGGACATCTTCGTCGAACGTCGACTCGTAAATCTCTCTAGTTGCCATGATGCTCACGAGGGGACGACGCGTTACTCGAGACGCCCCTCAGCCACTCCGGGCGAACAAACACCACACGAAACGGCGACGTCACGGACCTATGGGGTGGCGAAAGCCCGGCAGCGAAACGGCGCCTCGAGCGCCGTGAGCCGCCCGGACCGTGGAGGTGGTGGGAGGTGGCGGTGACCGCTACACACCAGCAAAAAAGAGGCGTCGACCCGGCTATTCCCACCACCGACTGCACTCATCAGGTCGTTCCCACCGACTACGGCCTCACTCAGTCGCCGGCCAATCGCCGCTCACGACCAGCTATCCTGCTTTCGGCCAGCCGCATCGACAGTAGCTCTCGTTTTCTAAAGCGAGTAACTAGTTCTATTCCTCAACGGGAACCTCGATCTCGAGTTCGACGAGTAACCCGTCCTGAGCGAGCTGCTGTGGCCCGAGGAGCGTGAGACATGGATACGGTGGATCGGCGAATACCTCGTTCCACACCTCGAAGAACCCGTCTCGGTTCGTTTGGAGCTCGACGACGTGCGCCGTCACTTTCGTCACATCAGCCAGTGATCGATCGATGTCTTCGAGGAGTATCTCGACGTTCTCGAACGCTTTGAGCGTCTGGCTTGTAATATCCTCTCCCGCGAGTTCGAATTCCTCGTTCCAACCGACTTGACCGGACATAAAGAGGGTGCCATCTACGACGATGCCATGATTGTAGCCGATACTCGAGGCATCGATGAGTCCGTCTGGAGCGATCTGTTTCCGTGCCATGACAAGCAGTCGGTGTGGGACTCGATGTAGATGCCGGTCAATGTGCTGTCGATCGTTTTGGAAACGTGGGGCACGTCAGCATCAGCGCTTGCAGGCGTGATGTACTACTGTTCTGGTGTCGCGGTCGATCACCAGGACCTCGTCGTTCTCGAGGCGCGAATCCGGATGGATGAGAGAAGGGTCCGAGGTGGTGGTTGGTTCCTCTGGCTTGTCTGGGAAGGTTGGACCCGTTTCACTCATTTCCTGTTGGGATAATGAATGAACCGCTTCCCTCAATATTTCGCCTTCGCGAGCGTCCTCGTGACTCTCTTTGGGCGATTCGAGACGGCCACGAATCGGTTCCTCTAGTTTGTGAACGTTGGATCGACCATTGATGTTGTGCCGAAGTACGGGAGAAGACCGCTGGCCATAGTGGGTCTCACAAAGCGACTGCATGGTCAGCGTTGAGGTGGCGGATAGGTAATGAAGATAACTCGGTAGCTTTGTTGAACGGGCTTCATTGAGGTCACAGAAGGTCTCCAACGTACTGGTCTTCCCAGTGTCGTCGATCTTCGATCTCACGACGTCCCCGGCGCGTCACGGAATAAATGTTCGTTCGACGATCGGCCTCACCTTTCTCGATCAGTCCTTTGTCGACGAGGGTATCAAGATTCGGGTAGAGACGACCGTGGTGGATCTCTTTCTCGTAGTAGTTCTCGAGTTCGTCTTTGATTGCGAGTCCATGCGGTTCGTCTAGTCCAGCGGCCACATACAAGAGGTCACGCTGGAACCCGGTCAGGTCGTACATTGTCGATACTTTGTAGAATAGATAATTAAAGACTTGGAATGCTGAATACCCTTGCCACGGACAGATTCAGCGAAAGCCCGGCAGCGTAACGGCCATTGGCCGTGAGCAGCCCGGACCGTGGAGGTGGTGGGAGGTGGCGGTGACCGCTACTCATCAGCAAAAAAGGGTGTTGCTCTGGCTACTCCCACCAGCGGCCGCGCTCAGGGAAATGAAGGGTTGACCACCCAGTGAGTGCTACTGAGACGCGCCCGTTGTACCAGTTCTTCGCCGCGCCGTGAATGCGAACGCGCTCGCTTTCTTCGATCCAGGGTTGATTCGATTTCTCCCAGACCGTCAGCTTCGTTTTCCCACTTTCGTCCTCGATGAGTCCGACCTGTTGAATGGCCGGGCTCGATGGCTCCCAAAGCACCTCGACACGACCCTCGATGCTCACCTCTTTGCGATTGATCTCTTCGAGCTTTCCGATGGGAACCACCTGTCCCGGCGCCGTTTCCAGCTCCTCGTACACCCCGACGACCGCACTCATCAGGTCTTTCCCACCAACGACGGCTTCGGCCAAACGCCGCCCGATTGCCGCTCGCGACCATCCATCCAGCTTCTCGGCCAGCCGCATCGACTGTCTGTTCACCGCCGCCAGCTGCTCCTGGGTGAACTCTGCACGAGGATCGCCCCGTTCCGGGTTCGCCCATGGGTCCACGCTTGCTGCCCGCTTCTGGAACGCAGCACGCCGCTCAGCACTGCGCTTCGTCGCGACCTCTCGCGTCCGTTGCTCCCGACCGTTCTGCATCCCGAGTTCGGCCTGGGCACTGATCCGCTCCAGTTCGGCCTCCCGCGCCCGAATGCGCTCTTCCTGCTCGAGGCTCACACCGTAGATCCGCTCGTCACTGGTGTCGACCATCCCGTCCGGGTGGTTGGCATCCACCTTCGCCTGCACCTCCATCTGCACCGTCGCCTGGAACTCGGGTGTCTCGTCGACGACCTCGAAGCCATCTTCATCGACCTCCGCTTCGTCCGTGTTTTCGAATGCCTGTTCATCGACCGAAACTACATTACTGGTAACGTTCTTACTTGACATTGGATCTCACTGATCCGAAGGCGCTCACGCGCCGCCACCGCGATGCTGCTACATCGCGGTTTTCCGACGACACCGACCGACAGAACCATCTGCGCGCTCTCGCTCGCGCCTTCGTGAGCGCCCCCTGGGCGCGAGCGAGAGCGCACCTGAGGCGGACAATCATCCAGCACCGCGCGACGACCCGCCCGGAGCGAGCGGCCAGCGCATTCCCCGTTCGCCGCGACGCAACAACGTCCGTCGCGGTCGGCGGAGCCGAGGTCCGGGGGACCCGAACGGGTGAAGCGCTGGCGTCGAGACCAGATTCATTTTAGCCCGGCAGCCCGCCCGCTACTGCAGGCAGGCAGCCCGGAATGGTCGGTCGCGAGCGACGCGGAGGGCGGAATGCGGCGAGCGGGGCGGGCCGGTGCGTACACTGGTCAAACGGCTTCATCGCTCGGCGAACCAACCACGCCCTGGTGGACTCAGAAAGGGCGAGGCCGTCTCGGTCGTCCCCCGACCCCGTAAGCACCGCAAGAATGAGGCGCGCAGCGTGGGTCGCGGGATGCCGAGCGGCGGAGGGCTTTCGAAGATGATGCTATCAGTCGCCTCTTACAGTCAAGATTTTCAGAAACTAGTCAGCGGGCGTCCCAAGACGAACACCGTTGACCAACACGCGATCAAGATTCTCAGTCACCACTCTGAAGCCGCGCGGAGCGTCGGCCCATTCGTGATCCGGTCAGTCGCTACTGAGTGTCGGCTGGCGGGTCGAGATACGTTTCCAGCTCGTCGATGACGGTCTGGACGAACGATTCATCGAGACGACCCTGTCGACGGATGAGTGCAGCGTGCTTCGGTGACGAAACCGACCAGGGCGAGGCGTAGCTCTGGCGTGGCATTCCACCCTCCACCCAGTCGGAATCCTCGATTGGGACCGTTTCGTCGTGAGGAGTGGTCGTCAGCGTGACCGTCATGTACTGTTCGTCGCCGAACGGGTGCGTGTCGTTGTTCAGGATCAGCCACGGACGCGGGTTCTCACCCGACTTGAACGGATCCGGTCCCCAGACGACGTCCCCGCGCTGATAGCTCATTCAGTCGCCTCGTCCTCGTCGTCGACCGCGTGCTCCAACCACTCGTCCATGTCCTCCTCGCCGAAGCGGTCATTGGCCGCCCGCGTACTCTCGAGCATGCTAATGTGCGCCGCGACGTCGTCATCTTCACCGAGTGCCCAATAGGTGCCCTTGTGCCGGACAAGTCCCCGATCCTCGAGTCGGGAGAGGACGACGCTGATGCTCCCCGCTTTGACGTCGGTCGCATCCCGAATCTCGCTCTGGGTGAACGCCTGATCGGGATGGGCGGCGAGAAACCGCATGACGCAATCGGCGTTCGTCTCTCCGGAGTGCTGGAGGCGGTCCTCGGGAGAGGATTCGAACGTCTCGATGTCGATTGGCATATGTATTGCTTTGTCCCTTTATGTATTAGATATATCGGCGTATTCCTGAGCCGGTTCGGGCTCGCTGATTTACCGGGAGTGATAGGCTGGTCGGGCTATTCATCGACGACATGTGTCTCGAGGTCCCGCGTCCAGTACGTCGCGGGGCCAGTGGGGCTACAGTGAGCACACAGTTGCAACGACCCCTCGAGATGCCCGAGTTCGACACGAAATCGCGTAAGTGCAGTGAGCGTGTCGACGACGAGTCCACAGCTATCACAGGCGTGGTGATCACGCTCGCTGGGATCGGGATGCTCCTGGACGGCACAGTCGACGCAGATCGGGTGGGTGACTCGCTCGTCTTTTCCCCACGTATACGCTGTGCCTGCCGCAGACCCGGGTACTGCCTCACAGAAGGCACAGCCCGAAAGCGTCTGCTGCATCACTCGTCCGCCTCACCAGCGTCACGGGCCGCCGACCAGCCGCGATGGAAGATGGCGAGTTGTTGAATTGAGTTGAAGGCTTCGCCACTTGGCTCGTGGACCAGCACTCGTTGTTCGGCGACTGCCGTCACGATCCCGTCGTCGACGAGGTCACTGACGAGGTGTCGCACCGCCGTCTCGTCGACGTCCGCCGTCGAGACCCGGGCTGCATCCCGATCCTGTGCGAGAAGTTCGCTTTCGAATCGCTCGTGATCGTCTGATCTGTCGTCAAGGATGTCTGAATCAGTCATGGAACTCACATCTCGGCACGCTCTGGAGCGCGCCTCGCGCCTCACGGCGCCGACAAACGCATCGTCAGGAACAGGTGAGGAGGGTGAATCAGGACTCTGAACTCAAGAACTTAACCAACGGTTTGGGATCATCTCGCGAGGTTTGTTGGTTAAATCAGTCGCCGTGTCTGCAGAACTGCAGAAGATAACACAAACCCCGAAGAAAGGTTCTGTTGAAACCCTCTGTGAGTGATAGGTTCGAACCGCTGTGCTGAATACAGAGGATGAGTGCAGCACAACGACATCATTTATTTCGCGCCGACGCTGATGAACCACCCCACTTACTATAGCTGCGCACTTGGCATGTGATGTAGGAATTTTCTCGATTGTCAGACTAATAATATGGGTTTGAAGAAGATCTAAGAAAGCCTCGTGTAGCCGCCATTTGCGTCCACGAAGAACTCCCAGCAACCAACAGTTACGGTGAGGAGACCAGTCTGTGAAACCCGTCAGCAGCCTGAATGTACACGGTTTCGTCGCCTGGGGTAAGACCGGTAACGAACTGCGAGACCGTGTCTGACCCCCGCACTTCATCGGTCGTGTGCTTCCAGAGTCGATTCCCGCTTTCGGCGTCGTACGCGTACACTCGCCCATCTTTCGTCGCGTAGAGCACGTCTCCGGCGCGAGCGACTGGGACGCCGCTGCCGAACCTCGTCGCCACCGTCCCGTCGGCGCGATCGAGCGCCACGAGTCCCTCGTCTGTGGTCGCGTAGACGAAATCCTCGGCCACGACCGGCGCGCTTCCGAAACGCGCCAGTCCGTCTGCGACAGCCGTTCGCCAGCGAACCGTTCCGTCTGCCGTCTCGACTGCGACGAGTTCCTTCTCGTGGTCGTGATCCGCCGTCACCGCGTACACGAGGTCCGCCGTGGCGGCTGGCGACGACCAATCCGAAAGGGGCTCGGGGAGGACGAACCGTTCGTCCCCCGATTCGGCGTCGATGGAATGCAACCCGTCTTGGCCGCTGACGTACACCGTCCCGTCGGCGACCGCCGGTGTCGAACGACCGTCCGCATCGTACTGCCAGCGTTCGTCCCCCGAAGCGACATCGAACGCCCGAACACGAGTTCCATCGTAATCGTTGGCCCCGCCACCGTGGACTACGAACACCGTTTCTCCGTCGACGGTCGGAGACCCACCGAAGATCCCCTCCACCTTCTCGCTTTCCCACACGACCTCTTTGGCGTCAGCCGTGAGGCAGTATAGATACCTGACATCCGTGACGAACACGTAGTCGTCGGTGACGGTCGGCTGACCCTGTACAGCTAACTCCAGGGAGACTGACGACTGGGCCGTCCCTGTTTCGGGGTCGCGGCGGCTACCGTTAAGATACATCTCTCCGTCAGCAAGACCCGGCGTTCCTCGTATATCGTGCGTCCAGTCGTGCTCTACGTCCCGAATCCCGTCGCTGTCGGGGTTGTAGCCACTATTCTGCGAGTCGAACCGATACGTCGGCCACTCGCCCGCCATGTCGGTCGAATTACCCTCAGTCGCTTCAAGTTGGCCGAGACAACCAGCGAGAGCCGACGTTCCGAATGCGCTTGCAATAAGGACCGTTCGCCTACTGACTGTCGGTCGAACACCTGGGGAGGGCGACATGTGAATATGACTAACCTTCTGATCAATAAACATTAGGTAGGCTCCCAGTATCGGATCGTAACTGAACTCCCTGAACCGACCGGTCACTACCTTTCGTAAATCGGGTCAGAGGATGTGCCACATTCGCGCTCTGTATTCAGCACGCAGTCTTATCAGGGGCGAAGGATTTCAATAGAGCCACCTCGATGAGTTACCCTCGCTAACCTACCCTATCTCCTATGGCGGTCCGTCGCCGTCTTCCACCTATGCACGCCCTCCTCCATCACCGACTCGGTCCTGAGTAGCAACTCGACCCGTTCGACCCGCACGACCCCGAATCCGCCGCCAGAGGCATCCACACCCGATTGAATGGCCGGATTGTGGTATTGAGAGGGCAAACTTTTTTGACCGGATCGCGCGCGCGAGCCGTCGCTGGCGAGCGATGTATCAAAACAGGAGAGTTGACGCCTGAGCCGAGAAGTTTCACCAGAAGGACTATGGCGGTTCCCCTCGGAACCCCATCCACACTCCCACACCGATCCCCTCCATCGGTTTCACGATTCCCGATATATATGTCGCCCTCCCCCTCGACAGAGACGGTAGCAGCGAGTAGCAGCTCGAACACCCAGCCCGACTACAGCGCCCTCGAGATTCCCGCCGAAAAGCCCCTCGACGAGTACCATTACACGAAGCGACGGGCCTACCTCGCGGCGGAGATTGCAACCGCGGGCCACCCTGACCTCGTATCGAGAACAGAAATGGCAGATCGGTTCGACGTCTGCCATCAGCAAATCTCGAAAGACATCGACCGGATCGCCTCGAGCGTGGTCGAACGTGGGCGCGATCGCCCCCGCCGCGCCCTCGAGTGTGAGACGGTGGTCCGCAAGTCGATCAAAGGCCTCCTCGAGGACGAAGAATGGAAGGCCGCGGCGAACCTCGCCCTCGACTACGAGGAGTGGCTCGTCGAGTTCTACGACCTGGAGGCCGTGACCGAGCGCCTGGACGCCCTCGAGGCCGGTGGTGACCGATGACATCCTGGGACGACATCGAGGACCGCCTGGACGCCCTCGAGGAGGCCGCCGACGCCGAGGCCGAGGAGCCGCCGACGTTCGTGATCCAGAACTATCTCGTCGACGAGAACGCCGAACGCGTGGGCCGGTTCCAGAAAATCGAAGCCGGGCTGTCCCGCGGGGATTCGAGCCGGTCAACCTGGTACGATCCTCACACGGGCGAGGAAACCGAGCCCGGCGACCGCCTCGACCCCGTACCCGGGCGCGACGAGCTGGACGACCCCGCCGCCGTCGACGCGAGCGGCCAGGACGCGGATGACCCAGACACGAACCCGGGCCCGGAGATCGAGCGCCCATGACCGAACCGTTCGACACCGACATCGAGGCCCGCCTGGACGCCCTCGAGGCGGCCGAGGCGGACCGCCGCCGGGTCGGGCTCGCCCTGATTGACCGTGACGACGAGCACGGCTGGCACTGGGTGAACCGCCCCAGAGGCGTCGACACCTTCACCGACCTCGAGGAGCCCCCGAGTGTCGTCGTCTCCCTGGCCGCGGCGTGGCAGTTCGAGATCGACGACGACACGCTCGAGGTCGTCGCGGCTCGGGCGATTGAGCCCGACGGCGACCCGGGGGCCCGCTGGACGATCGCGCCCGACGGCGAGATCGAACCCGGCGACTCGCTCCGCGACTGGAATCCGACCGCCGTCCGGCCCGTCGACGACGGCGGCGAACCCGCCGACCACCAGGCCGACCTCGACCCCGAAACGCTCGAAATTACGGGCGTCCGACTCATCGACGACGACGGCATCCCTGGCGAGCCGATCGACCACCCCGCCGTCGGGAGTGTCGTAGGCGGTGACCCCGCCGAGGACGAGGCCGACGTCGACACCCGCGAGCGGGCCGCTGACCTTGAATCTTGAAGAAGGATGTCTGCAGCGACGTTAGCGGCCGCTATCGAAGATGGCCGCCACAATGACCGCGATGATCAACAACGCAATCACGGCTGCGGCCAACGGCGAGAATGTCGAGGTAGACGCCAACCTGTCCTGAATGTCGACTGCAGCCGCGGCCAGCGGCCCCGCTATCAGGACCAACACGAAGCCACCGAGAATCAGCCGCGGCGTTACTTGGCCGCGCGACCTCCCGGTCGGCTCGGCGGGTCTGGGCTTCGTAACCCGGCTGATTGCCAGCCGCTCGATAACTCGCAACCCGAGCACGGCCAGACCAGCCGCGCCGGTGAACAAACCGCCGGTCACGGTAAAGGACCATCCAGCAGCCATCATCATCGTAGGCGATATCCCGGACACCGGGCTGATGATGAACGCCTCGGTCACACCCCAGTATAGAAGACTGAGTCCAGTTACCGCTGCGAGCAGTCCAATCGTTATAACCAACCGTGCCTTTTCGTCAATCCACACCAGAATGTGTATAAGGCGGTCGATGTTCGGCGGCACTGGTTTCCGCCGCTCATCCCGGTCGAGTGTCCACACCCATGACCCACCGATTTTCTTCCCCTCGACCCGGTCTTCCTCCGCCAACGTCTGCAACCGCTGTTTCACGCGTTCCGTGCCTAAATCGACGACCTCGGCCACATTGGCATTCCCGAGCATCTCGTCATCGCTCCGGCGGAAGACATTGAGGATCTCCTCATCGTGGACATCGTTGTCCGAATCCGTCGCGACCAACTTCCTCCACTTCATCGGCTCCCCCCGATGAGTTCGGTGATTGCGGCGATTACCAATGCTATGAATACGACGACACCGACGACGATGCAGACGATGCCCCACGTGGACAGGTCAATGGGCCCGGCCTGTCCAAGTGCGCTCGTGAATAAGAGTAGGATGATGCCGCCCGCGATGAGGCCGACCGCACCCTCAAGTGCGTCGACAAACTCGCTCATCGGATACCCCCCTCGGCTTCCTGCTGTCGGTAAACGATCCCATATTTCGTTATTGGCCGTTGCATCGTACCAATCGCTTACAGGTCCGGGATAAAAGAGGTATGAGAACGTTCAAATCCAGGTTTTGAGGATTTCTGTAGGATTGGCGTGACACCACCCCGGTGTTGTGCCGGGCGAAATCCCCGGTTGGGTTGGCCCAAATCGGCTGACTGCGTAGGGATAACGGTCTTACCCCGACTCACGCACCCAGGGCCCGAATCGCTTGATTTCACGCTCGAGCCGGCCCTGGACGTCGGCTTTCGATGCGTGACCCCTGCGGTCCGATCCTGGAGAACGGGGGTCCACCGCCGCTCGACCCCGGTTTTTAGACGTCCGTCACCCCCGACCGATCGAAAAAGTGGACGGCTCACTCGGCGTCGCTCCCGCGTCCTCGAGGGCGTCCTGGGCACCGTGTGGGGCCGCCGGGTCGTTCGGGGCGGATCGGTCGGGAGTCGGGTGCTGGTCGCCCCCAGCGGCCTCCTGGAGAGGGTTAGAGGACCGTCCCCAGTCGTTCGGTCGCTGCTTTCGAGAGCATGACGTTCTTCTCCGAAATCGACACTGGGCCGCCGGCCACGTCCTCGATCAACGCCGTCAGGCTCGCGAGGTAGTCGTCGGATCGCTCCTCGCGGAATTTCAGGATCGACCCGTGTTCGTGCGCGCGATTCTCGAGATAGCAGACCACGAACAGCCGGCGAACGTCGTCCGGGGCGTCATCGAGGTACCCCGGGAGCTCGAGGTCCTGGTCGGCCTTCGGTCCCACGGGGGCACCGAGCGTGGTGAGCACGCGCCCGAGGACGGTGCCGTGTTCGGTCGGGCGGACCTCGTCGGCGCGGCCAGCGCGCTCGTCGACGACCTGGTAGTCGACGTCGGCGAGTTCGAGCGCGTCGAATTTCGAGTCGCCGTACTCGAGATTGAGCCAGCCCTTCGTGCGGGCGGCGGTCCGAGCGTTTATACCGGATGGCGCGGCCAGACCAGTCGATGCGACACCCCCAAGACGACCTCCTCGTCGTCGAGGCCCTCGTCGAGTACGCTCACGACCACGCGGATGCCGAGCCTGGACGGGCCGACCGGGCCTGGACGCTCGCCGACGACCTGGCCGCCAGCCACGGCCTCGGCCTCGAGGATGCCGTCCGCCAGATCGAGTAACGCCGCAAACCGCCCCAGCTGCCTCCACGCGCTCGAGGTCGGGCTCCCCCGCGTCGCAGAAGCTTTCCGTTGACCACAGTCATCACAGGTATGGGGACGCGATCACGGCGGGAGTCAGCCGACGAGACGGTCACGCTCACCCACGAGGGCGACTGGTACATCGCGACTGACGAGACGACCGGGATGTCAGCCAGGGCGAGACGAAAGCGGAGGCCCTCGAGAACCTGGCCGAGGCGCTCGAGCTTCACGGGCGTCCAGTGCTGGAAGACGCTAAGGATCTGGAGCCGTCTTCGGCGCCGTGAGTCGACTGATTTTACTTTTTCTGGCTCTGTTGAAATCCTCAGACGTTGATAGGAATCGGGTGCTGAATACAGAGGATGAGTGCAGCACGACAACATCGGTTATTTCGCATTGACACCGGTGAATCATCCGATCACACACGTGCTTACTGATTGTGTCACCCAATTAGATTTGGCTTATAGGTTATGATCAGTGATCAACACCATTTCGAGAGACTGATTGGAGTTGACGGCCTTCGAGAGGGATTCTTCGATTCTTCCGCGTAACGAGCTACGGGTTATCCATCGTAGCCCATTCCAACCATCCCTCAACGTATTCAATTTTCGCGGGATCGCACCGTGGATAGGGGAAGTAGACTGTTTGAGTGTCTCCGGAAGCAACATCGATCCCCAACTCTGTGCTTTGGCCAGCGTAGGCCACCGTCGTCTCGTCGAGATAGGCTTTTAGGTGTGGATACAGCGTAACGTCCTTCGTGTGGTTGTTATCGACTCTTCCAACGTATCCATACACTGGAGCGTCATCGTACGTTCCAATCTGGCCCCAGTCTCCATCGAGAGTCACGTACTCCTCGGAGGCGGGCCCGATATCCTCGACCCCACCACCGTCAGTAGAGAGCGTATACCCCTCTATCGCGTCAGGATTGCCTTCAGAAGCCATCACCGTAAACAAATACGTCTCGTCCTCAGCAACGCCGAACCCCGTATCCTTTGCATGCGATTCATCGGAAAATTCTGCTCGAACCTCTGGAATATTCCCACCTTCCCACGGCCCAATTCGACCCCGAACACCGTATCGACCGCTTTCGGCGTCTCTGAAAAATTCGTGGTCGGTAACGAGCTCTGCGTACGATCCCTCGACATCTGATTCGAGGGATTCACCGTCGGCACAGATCGGGGTGAAATCGGTGTCGAACGTCTCCGTGGCAACCGTCTCGACGTCTCGGTCATCCTCAGGGGTCAAATCAGATCCATCATCCGGTGTTGAACCACGTGAGAGACACCCCGCTACACCAGCAGTTGGCACCGTGATTACTCCAAGTAGATACCGTCGTCGTTTCATTTGTTGAGTTATTGAGACCCGCTCGGAAATAGTTATTTGGGTAACTGAATGGGGGTTGGAGTCCTCCTGTACGAGGTGTATTAGTCTTGGCTGATCGGGGCGTACCCCGCCTGTACTGAACGATTATCAACTCTCGTAGATTCTCTCATCTCGTGCCACATTCGCGCTCTGTATTCAGCACGCAGTCTTATCAGGGCTGAAGGATCTCAACAAAACCGAAAGACAGAGATCTGCCTCCATCGAACGACTGCACTGAGTACGATGGGTAGCCGTCGCATCTCGACACTCAGATCGGTCGAACGCAGGGACGTACTGTGGCCTAGGATTCGCTGGCGTCATTGGTCGAGCACGTCGACGTCGGGCTTCGCCCCGGCTGGACCTGCGACTGCTTTTGCCCGCTCGAGTTCGCGGCGTTCTCGCTGGGCCTGTCGTTCGAGGGCAGCTGCCCGCCGACGACGTACGGAGAATCGATCGTCGTCGTCGACGTCGTCGTCTTCGATCGTGAAGCGCTTGCCTCGGTGATCGATCTGCTCGAGCATCAGTACACGTCCTCTCGAACTGCGTCTCGAGCGTCTGCCTGCAGGTGCTCGTAGCGGACTTCACAGCTGGCCGAACAGAACCGGCCAGCGTATCCTGCCCGATCTCGGGTGCGTCTCGTACAGGTCGGTACTCGACACTCGGTACACCTGGTCATCTGGCGATCCTCGCTTGAGGACCGGGTCGTTGCAGCGTCGGGCGACGCTGATGCTACGTTGCTTGTTCGCATGGATGTCTGCGGGCGGCTTCAGTCGAGCCCCCGCACCCCTCCGGGGGGCGACAAACCATCTCGAGCGGACGACCTGGTCACCTCTCAGTCATCGATTGAACGTTCCATTAAATCGCACACTCTTTAACAACCCCTTTCACGTAGAAAGAATTATAAGGAATAAATAATACAAATTATTTACGCTAAATATGGGAATACAAGAGACAAGCGGCGATACAGAACGTACTGCTACTGCGATCCTTCGAGTCCTTGACCCCATCGAAATCATCGACTCACTTCCTCCAACTGTCTTCCCGGTTAGCGCGAAAATTCAGCTTGATCGTACCAGTCGTGAAGATCATGCCTATCAAGAGTATCGGCCACCAGACTACCCTGTTGAAGTCCGTGTCCCCGCCGAAGCGCCCTATATCCCGGAAACAACGGTCCATTTTAGCAATCCTGCAGAGCGGCCACCCAAAAATGCACAGCCTGTGAGCACTGCTGAATTCATCGACGGCCTTGAGGAGATAGCTGATCATCTCAAAGAAGAGACTGCTACTGATCCTCAGCGTCTGTATCTTACCGGGATTTGCGTTGTCGAAGTCCCCTCTCAATATCTTACCGTTGATGATGGTATACACGCTGTGAAACCTGCACTGTATGAGGAAAACGCCCAGATGACGATCGCGTATTTCCAAAAAGATAATTCGCTCAGTGCCCACAATGTTCGTGAAGATCTTGATGAAGCACTTCCTGGCGAGACTCGAACACCGCTCGAACTCATCCGTCTCGATGAGGTTACTGCTAAACCGTCACGCCTTGGAAGAGGGACTACGCGTCGAGCAGGCCGTGCCCAATACTTTACTGAAAAAGAAGCTGAAAAAGCTGGCTCAATCGATGCAACACCTGCGATTTGGCAGGTAAATCGTCTTCGTCGCCCCGGAGATGGTACCCGCCCTCTCGAAACCGTACTTGATGAATACTACCGGTTCTTACCTAGACTCGCTGAGACCGACCTCATTCGCGAACTCACTTTTGTTGGCCAGACCCGGACTGTCGAACGATTCTACGCCGAACAAGTCCTGAGCCGATGAGTCATCAACGGACTCTCAAACAGTCAGAAGAGGGAAGTACAGCTACCAATGATGGTAGTCTTGTTGACCAACCTCTTGTGGTTACTCCATTGGGTGGTGCTAGAGAAGTCGGTCGATCTTGTTATCATGTCCAAACGCCGGAGTTGGATTTCCTTGTTGACTGTGGACTCAACCAGGGCTCCGGTGGTCAGTTCCCAAAACTGAGGGAGATTGACGAAGGACAGATTGACGCCGTATTTCTCACGCATGCCCATATCGATCACTCAGGAGGACTTCCAGTACTGGAGCATCGCGGCCTTCTCGCAGCTGATGCCCCTCTTATCACGACACGACCGACAACGGCACTTTGCCATACTCTCCTTCATGATTCAATTAACATTCATGAGGAACAGGCCCGCCAACAGGGCCGAAAGCAACAATTCACCAGAGATGACGTCCATGACGTTCTTGAGCGGTTTAAACCACATCGCTACGGAACCCATACCCTCTCTCGAGATCTCCCTCGAATCGATACCCTCGCTGATATCGAATACAAACTCGGTGGAGCAGGCCATCTGCTTGGTAGTGCTTGGCTCGCCATTGAATACGGTGGCCGTCGCGTTGTGTTCTCTGGTGATATTGGGGGTCGATCAGCTCATCTTCCTGATTGGGAGGCGCCTCCACCTGCAGATACGCTCTTCTTGGAGAGTACGTATGGGGACCGCCAGCAACACCGCTCGTTAAAATCAGCACGGAACCAACTCTATCAAGAAACTTTGGACGCTGTGAAGAACGGTATTCCGGTTCTCATTCCAACCTTCGCTGTGGGGCGAGCCCAAGAAGTGATGCAGATATTCCGCGAACGCTTTCCCCACGAGCCAGATGATGTCCAGGAGAAACTGGAGGTTATCTACGATGGGATGGCACGAGATGCCACTGCTGCCTATCATGCCTATTCTATTGGGGAATTCGTCAATGAAAAGATCAACAACTGGCGGATGAACGCTCAAGACAACGAGCCCTTCCTTCCGGACTGTGCATGGTACCCAGAAAATAATTCTGAGCGTGCCCCAATCCTCGATGGTGATAGCGCTCCGATTATCGTCGCACCTTCTGGAATGCTTACTGGGGGCACCTCACCGCTGTATCTTACTGCACTTGCGGAAAAATATGATGAGGCACGTGTTTTCTTAATTGGTCACCAGGCGGAGGGGACACCAGGAAAAGTCCTGCAAGATGCTTCAGGTACCCATGTAGAAGTCTCTCTCCCAGTAACACCATTCACTGATCTGGATCTTGAGGCCGACGACAGCGGCAATACCACAGTAACGATCCCAACGTCTTGGATCCAAACCATCTCTGGTTTTAGCGGACACTGCGCTCGTCAAGTTCTGTCTGAGTTCGCTCAGGATGTCGACGCAAAGCATGTCGCACTTGTCCATGGACCAAGCGCTGCTCAGAAAGAGTGCAGAAACTACCTTGACAAGAGACTCAACGCAGATGTCGTAAGTCGGGCTATAATGGGAACGCCAATTCCCGTTTATGGTGCTACTTCAGGGGAACTCACAAATGTTGATCTAAGTGATGGGGCTGCCACTGCTGCAACCGTCCGCCCTCAAAGTGAGGTTGATACAGACCATGTTACAGATACGCTTGTCGATGACGATGAATCGAGTAGCGAATTTGAAGCCGAGAACCTAGAGACAGAGAAGGAGGTAGAGCTGAGTGTTGGAGAGCGCATCGACGCATTGGAGGAAAAAATAAAGCAACTTGAAGCAGAACTGGTGGCTGCCCGTCACGAGGGTCGATGGACCGAGGGCGAACTTCGACGACTTATTCGCTCGGTACTAGATAGCGGGTCTACGATCCCTGGGAGTGTGAGTGGCCCTCAATTTAAGGAACACACGCTTGATTCTCTCTTAGAAATCGACGGGGTAGGGACAAATATCCTCGAGAATCTCAACGAGAACGGGTATCAGTCAATAGCTGGTATCAAGAGTGCTTCTGTATCAGATCTAACTAACGTTGATGGAATAGGCAAGAAGATCGCCACTAGGATGTTAGAACAAACGCATAGAGAGTCCTGAACGATATTTTGGAAACTACTCGAAAGACAGTTCAGCAAGCTTCTCTGGCAGACTTTGTAGACGAGTTTCGAAGACTGATAGCGGGTGGGCATCCAGAAACACAGCCTTTTCTCGATCCACTGAACCATCCGGGTAATCGATCTGAAAGTGGCAGTGGCCTAAGTCCGTGTGAGTATTGTCCTGATGCCATCCGCAGGAAAAGCCACGTTCTGGTTCGACCCACTGAATCCAGTAGTGGTTCCAGTTCTGACGGAATATAAATTCAATTTCGACTCGAGCAGTTGTCGATCGATACGAGTGATCAAGAAACCGTTCAACGTCGACAACGGTGTGAATCTCGCGAGGACGGTTTCGAGACGGAAGGTACTGGACGTCGGAAAACTCCGGTTGCGTACTCAGTCGCTGGTGAATTCGTTCATAAACACGTCGCTTGTCGTACGGGTTTCCACCGCTAGTGAACCGTCCCATCTCAGTCGGCGTGTTGAGGTTGGCTGGGGTCTGAACCGTGGTCTTGTGCCGAAAGATCGTCGTATAGCCCAAGTGCGTTGGTGAGTAGCTGGCGATGGTGCTCGTTTTCCTCCCAGTAAGAGATCACCTTTCGTCGGTCCCGGACCTCTTCTGAAGGGAACTCTTCCCCAAGCGATGTCTCAAGATCTTGCAGTGAATCAACGTCGTATTCGTGCTTCCACTCTGCAATTTCCGAGGCGATTGCCTCCAGTTCGTCTCGAAGCTCGTCTTTCGTATTCTCGACGACAAGCTCTTGGATATGATCGAGATACGCCCGCATTGGATCGATCTTGTAGCGTGTATTGCCGTCCATCTCGACGGTCGTAAGCTGGCCTGCATCAGTAAGATACTCGAGTTGGGATTTCGCTGTTTCCCAGGAACCAACCTCCGCTTGCTCTTTGATCCAGTTGACCGACCTCGGCTCACGGAGTGTGAGGGCAACGGCTTCGATCCGATCTCGAGCAGTCATCGTTTCGGTCCAGTCATCCATGGTCTTGGAAGCAGATATGGGCTTTATACACTTATAGATTGAGATCGATTCGTGATATCCGAGAGTTAGAGGTTAGCGAATGAATGTCCCATCCGGAGCGGGTGTGATCCCAGTCTGAATCTCGAGGTCGACGCGTCTGAGGTGTTTACAGCCACCGGCAGGCTGGCGTTGTTCACAGTCCGGGCAGGTACACGTCTCCGCCTCGACGTCGACCGTGTAGGTGTTCCCACTCTCGCTGACGACCTCGTAGGTTGCGCCCTTACTGGCGAAGCGAACGTCCATCTCCTCGCTCAATGCCCGGCGGGTTCGTGGTTCGTCGATCGAGTACCCACCTGCCTCGAGTGGCGTCGGTGGCTGTGGATCCGCACAGGGGCTGGTGAATTCGTTGCGACGGTTGCGTTCTTGCCCGCATGTTCTGCACCGCCAGTAGCGTGTGCGGTATTCGGAGCCCTCTGTGAGGTCGATCTCGTACGGTGATGGCTCACTTCCGGGAAGCCACTCGTCGATGGCAATGAGTTCGTGTCCGTTGAGTCGGGCAACGTCACCTGGATAACTGCGATCTCGATCGCTCGTGTTTGTCTGGGATTGGTTGTCTCGATGCGATTCGCTCTGGAGTGGCTGATCGGTGCTCATCAGTGATCTCGAGGCACACTGAGTTGCGCCTCACGCCTGTTGGCGCACAAAAAGTGACTTGAAACGTCTGCTCTCGAGCCCCAGCTTCGAAGAAAGTAGGGTCTTTCTGAGCGAGCTATGGGATTACCCCCGGATTCGATTACTGTAGAACGCGTGGGGTAACTACATGCCTATCTTGGGCCACTGCCGACAGCGAAACGTGCCCTCGTACTTCGAGTATCCACGTCCGGGTATACTTGTACAGAGGGGTAGTATCGACTGCTATGATGGGCGAGGATGAGCCGGTGGAACACTGTACACTGGCCGAGTCAGAGAATCTCTTTGAAGCGCTTGCGGCCGCTGAGATCGAACATCTCGACGTCGACGAACATCGAACGATCGTGATTTACCACCAAGCGATTCTCATGGTCATCGTCACAGAGGGGCAAGCAACAGCAGCACAGGCCTTCGACGTCGAATTCTGGAAGGGACCGCCGAACGCGTCCTCTCCTGACCCTGGCGAGTTCCTGACTACGTTCCTCGAAGAGCTGATTGCGACCACCGAAGTCTCCCGGTCAGTTACCCACGACTGAAGTAGTGATTTGATGATACCTCTGCATTCGCAGCGTGGGCAGTATGCCGAATACTTATACGGCCCATCCCGTAGATATGTACACGATGGCCAGTTCGACCCGAACCGGCGATGCCAACGACGGCGAGATTCGCCTCTGGCAGGAGGACGACTGGTGGGTTGCGAAAGACGTGGATACCGGTGTGACGACTCAGGGAGAGTCCAGAGAAGAAGCGCTGGACAACCTCGACGACGCTGTCGCAGTCTACACCGGCGAACGTGGCCGTGAACCGACGGACGAGGAACTTCGTGCGCTAGGAATCAACCCCGCGAACAATACTACGGGCGACCAGGAGCCGCCGGACGTGCTCGACTAATTGATGGGACGGCGAACGTTCTCCGGAATGGAGGTCGTGAAGGTGCTGGTCAACGTCGGTGGGTTCGAGTGGCGACGAACGACCGGCGACCACGCCCAACTGTACTACGAACACCCGACGAACGAAGACGACCGCCGACAGGTGACCGTCCCACTGCATAACGAACTCCGTACAGGAACGCTCCGAAGCATCGCCGAAAGCGCCGGAGCACACGATTTTGATGCATTCTGCAACTGGATCGACGAAAACGCCTGATCGTCGACGAAGCGTCGATCCCTGCCCCTATTGTCGAACAGGAAAGCATGGTGTGGTCCGCCCTCTGCCTCATCATTATTCTCCTAGAGGAGGTATTCTTAAGCGAGTCGATACGAAAGATACAGGTACGAAAACGAGATGAACGACAGCACCGATCCACGACCGCCACTGTCAGAGTGGATTCTTGACGCGTACGATGTCCTTTGCATGCACTGTCTCAGTTCTGACGATCGTGAAGATGTGCCGTCAATCCCTCGAGAACAAGCACTCGAGATCCTTCTGAGAACCGATGACCTGGCCTTTGAGCCTGAAGACGCGAACTATGCGCTCACCCGGCTGCTCGAGCGAGGCTACTTCTACGAGGTCGACGATGAACTCCGTGTGACAGAGCCGGAAAGCTGACGTTTGGGTTTGAGTTTGAGACGTACTGTGGGACATTTCCTCTATTTAATATCTATGTAGAGACTGATAGGTGACTCGAAGACCGCACCAGACAATGGGATCGTCGGTTGCTCGTTACCCCGGTAATACCGCCGGTCAACACTCAGGCTACTCGGTGGGGAATCTCTAGTTCTTCTCCCTAATCCATACGTAGCCTGAAATACCAACTCACGCTGAACGGGATCCTCAATTACCACTATCCGTTCCTCATCTGTCTACGTATCTCCAACTAATAGCTCTCCACTTGCTTCCCTCCACCTCATCACCCGATTATGCCGTTCCCTGTATTATACTCATCTGATAGTTCTCTAATTTCCTTCTGTGCTCTGCCCCTCCCTAAATCCCTCCTCACAACACCCTAAATTCACACCTCGTACTCTACCCTTTCTTTGGACGATTTTCGAGGTGCGAATTTCGATTTAACGGATTCAGAATTGCATAGGATAGCTAAGGGCTGGTTTGAGGGCGCTATTTGTTATATGAAAGCGAGTCTTAGACCTCGAGTTGATATATGCAACGCGTGACGGCCGTTACCAGCTAAATTCTGGCAAATCGGGAAAGTAGGCGAATACAGTTACTTATCCTATATGAAAGTGGGTTCCTCCGATAAATGAAAAACGAGGGATCGGAACCGCTAAGACTGCCCAATTACTCACGAAGAAGCCCTCATTCGTATTTGCAAACCGCAGTGCTGAATGTTCTCGAAAGATCGGGAGATGAATACATACTCGAACTGCCAATAATGACCGTGTTTGCTCGTCTAGGTCCGCTACTGGGTCGGGTACTCTCCGTGGTCATCGATCTGTTCGTACATCTGGTCGGGGAAGGGAAGACTTCCATAGATCGAGTAGGGACACTGGTCACGCCCGATGCAGTACCGTTGCATATCATCATTCGTACAATTCATCGGGAGAGGGATTTCGCCGCCGATATCGTTGTCGAGTTCGTACCGAATCTGGTACTCAGTCACCTCGTCCTCGTACCAGGGCCACCGCGAGAACAGGTCTTTCACGTCGCTGATGAATTCCGCCATACTCGCGTCCCGATACTGGGGGAGCCACCACGCCATCCGCACCAGATTGAACAGATCCTTCCGGACGGGTTTCTTCTCCTGGAGGCGCTCGTTCATCGCTGCCATACAGGGCAACTCGAACAGGTCTTCGAGCTTATTGATGTGGAGTGGTTGAGCACCGTCGCTGTAGTCGGTAAGCGTATACCGATTCAAGCGTGCGTTCTCGACGGTGACGCTCGCGTGATCGCGGTTCCGCGAGAGAACCGCACCGAGACTTCGCGCTGAGGAAATGGATTCACAGACCTGTCGCTCCCACGTTCGGTCCGGGTCGTACGCGTCAACCGCTTTGTAGAGGTCGCTTGCAGTTTGTGTCTCACCGAGTTCGGCAACGTTGTCGTCTGCAGCGGTCACTGCGTTGATGATCGTCAAGAGGTCACGTTTTTGTCGACTCCAGTTCTCCCACACGCGGTGGGTCTGTCCGGCCTGGAAGAAGCGGTCGATGCGCTCACTGATTGCGGACTCGTTCGCAGTGAGCCAGCTTCGCTGTTCCGCTGTTAACGTCTCCTCTTGAACTGCGAGTAGACGTCCAAACGCGTCTTTGGCGTACTCGCGGTACTTCGCCATGAAATCCGAGACGGGAACATACAGATTGTTGTCCGCGACGTGGGCCTGAATCTCGCCCTGCTCCCCCTCGTCGCCATCCGTACGGGCCAAGCACTTTCGTGAGGCGGCGACGAGCGGAATCTCGAGGTAGTATCCTTCGCCGAACTCGGGGTTGGTTGTGATATCTGTACAGACTCGACCCGGATGGACGCCGTCTTCGCCGGGTGCTTTCGCGTAGAGGGTTTCGGCGATCTCCTGGTGGAGCGACCAGTCCTCGTACTCGCGAACGAGCGATCCGATATTGTTGACGTAGAGTTCGCGAAGATCACCGAGAAGCGCGAGATGACGGGGCGGCGTATCCTCGAGTTTCGGATGGTCCATAATGCAGACCGCCCCGAGCGTCGTAAGAACAGCCAGCACTCCCGGATCGTCTACGTAGGGACGCTCGGCTGCCTCCTCTCGTGTGCTCGGCGTGAACGCACCGGTGGTGAATCGCTCGATGTCGACAAGCAGCTTCTCCGTCTGTTGCTCGCCATCGACCATCCACCGCTGATACCCACGCTCGAACAACTGCGTGAGCTGGGACTCGCCCTCGTCTCGTGGGAGAGCCGCGACTCGATACGCCGTGTATTCGTCGTCCACTGGTGTCTCTCGGCTCATAGTTGAAGGAAATCGGGCGTCGCCTCGGTTCGGAAATCGAATCCCGGATCGTCGATAGGCTGGACGACACGCGAGATATCGGCATGTAGCGAGTACGGCAGCCGCATCACCCGGCGCCGGTCAGCCGTGACCACTGGATCGATGGGGATCTCATATTCGTCGAGGAGCAGGTCGTTAATCACCTCCCGGCTTTGCTCGTCGTAGCGGTGCCCACGGTCCGTATCGAGCAAGTAGACGTGGCAGCCCTGGCCCGAGTAGACGACCATCGTTTCCTCAGCCGCGAAGTCGTCCTCGAAGATCTCCTGGGCTGTGAAGCCGTACTCGAGAGCTTGCTCGATATCCTCAAACGCGTAGGGATAGCCCTTGGGTGGGCTGTCGAAGACGCCTGTAGTTCGAAGGTGTTCTGCCTCGACGTTGCCGGTTTCACCAGTTGTTTCACTGGAAGCGCGCTGTGCTGCGATGTCTTTCGCGTCGATATCGACCGCGAGTACCCACGACCGCTCCCAGTGATCGAGTGCGTAATAGACGGCATCGGGGCGTGGCTCCGGTTGCTCTACAAGGTCAGGATCAACGAGCGCGTAGTCGTTGCCCTGCGCGGGATCGTAGCGGGCGGGGTACTGGATGAATTTGACGAGGTCCGCTCGTGAATCGAACTGCTGGCTGGTTCGATCACCGGACCTGCTGGTTTGCCAGGTATCGCGACGGATAAACGACCGATCAGGAGCGTTCTGCTTTTGGATCGGGTATGCCTCTCGGAAGGCGATAGCGTACTGCTTCGGGCCACTGGCTGTGAGGAATGATGGGAGTGAGTCGAGTTGGTCTGGAAACGTCTCTGTGTAGTAAGTGTGGAGCTCCTCACGGGTCGCTTCTCGCCACTCCCCAGTCACGGCTTCTGGTCGACCTCCGTTTTGAGACTCCGGAACGTGTGGAGGGAGTCCATTCCCGGCAGATCGGGGCCGGTGATCGCGGCACGAAGCGAACTGATCGTCCGTGTTTGGGTTGACGTCAGCGAGATATCGACTGCGTCAGTATCTGTGAGCGTCTCGATGACCTCCAGAAGGAGTTCCTTATCTTCACACGCCCAGGCAGCAGCCGCGTCGACGCTCGCCAGTTTCTCGTAATCAGAGAGCAGTGCGTCAGTATTGTTACTCGGAGTTTCGACTTCCCCTACCCAGACGAGTTCGTCCTCGGTATCGAACCCCACAACGTCAAATACGACATCCTTCGTGTGCTGGTAGTAAACGGCCGTTCGAGCAACGTCCTCCTGCTGTGTGAGCCACGCCTCGAGGAAAGCGACACCAGCCTTGTGGGGCGTTTTCTCACCGAGATCGCCAATACCTGGGCTGGTATCAAGCGACCGATCGAGGAACTGACGCCCAGCGGGGAGGACCGTATAGTACGTCTGCCAAAACGAGCGGTGTTCTTCGATGAACTCCTTCTCTTTGAGTATCTCTACGTCGAGATTGGAGAATGGCTCTTCGAGCACAGTCATGCTCTCTAGCAGTGAATACTCCTCGAGTTGGCGGTTCATCGCATCCAATACGAGACCGAGGAATGCGGCCTCATCGCGTGTGATGCCTTCCTCGCGGAGTGTCTCATCCGGGATGGTCGTCGTTGCATCCTTGAATCGGGTCGAGTGTGACGTATCTGAACTCTGGCTCTCCCCCGGTTCTGGTGAGTTCTTTGACTCACTGCTGAGAGCAGTAACAGACTCGTCCGGAGATTCATCGAGAGACGCGAAGTCCTGGATCGTCACTTCGATGCCGTACGATTCAGCGTGTTCAGTGATGGCCCCAAGTCGAGTGAAGAGTTCACTGGACGTCGAAGCGGTGGAGCGAGCCCGTTTGGCGGCAACGAACACATCGTCTTTGGACGCGAATTGGCAGCATGCACTGGCCTTCCGCTCCTCAGACATGAGATACTCGGATCCACAGACGTCACAGACGTAGCACTCGGTGTCCGCGTCGTAACTCACATGCTCGGGCAGCGAATTCTCACCAGTCGTTTCCGCCGAATCCGTTGTCTCCTCATCGCCATCCGTAGTGTGTAGTTCTGGAGTTTCGTTGCGCTCCTCGTACTGTTCTGGCACTGCCTCTTCCGCGGACGAGTCTTGTGGGCTGCCCTCGAGTTCCTGCGGTTCGCTAGCAGTATCGCCGAACATGGGCACTTTCCCGATGTCTCGCTCGTCATCCGATGGGGTGTCGGGTTCTCCCGCTGTAGTCGTTGTCTCACCGTTCACAAAAGTGTCTGTGGCGCCGCTCACGCTACTAGCGCCGAAGAACGGTGCATCCGGTGGATTAGTACCATCGGTGGCTTCAGCGGACGCTTTGCTCCCGCTCGAGGGTGCTACATCCCCTGCAGCGTCCTCGCCAACCTCGTTGAGGGTCTCTCGAACCTCCTCGCGAGTAAACTGACTCGTCCGGCCCGGTAGACTGCACTCTTCCTGGGTTCGCCGCATCACTCGAGGGATCTGCTGTTCCTCGAAGAGATGCCGGTCGTCGCCCAACAGTGGCGCATCGCTCTCGGGGTGGCCATCGGGAATTGGCAGCGACGCTAGCGAGAACGGCGCCGGGCCTGTCTGTCCAAATCGGGGGCTCGGTAGCTGGGCGATCCACTCACCGGCTGGCAGACGACTCACCCTATTGCGGAACTCGGACGTACTCAGATTCTCGTGGGCTATCGACTCTGCGAGCTTCGCGTCCGTCGCGATGTTCCCGACGAGCTTCGTCTTGACGTTGTTCAGAATCTCCGTGTACGGCCGGTCGGACGTGCTGTACTGCGCCACCTGCTCGGGATACTGAAGAACCAGGCCGAGACTCACACCGAAGGCTCGGCCTTGAGGAATGAACTGCTCGTAGACCAGCGAGGACGTCGCGATCGCTGCGGCCTCCTCGATGATCATATTCACAATCGTATCGTCGCCACTTCTGTGCTGACGAATACCGCCGTTCAACGATCGCCCGCCACCACGACGACCCTGGACGGCGTCCCAGAGATTGCTCAACAGAATCATCGTCAGGGCGTGCTGAGATTCGGCGCGGAACTCCCCCAGATCGAGCAGGATGACGGCATCCTTGTCGAGGAACTCCCGGAAATCGAACGCGTTCCCGACGTACGCCTCAGCTTCATCGTCCCACCGAGGGACGTGAGTGAATATCTGGTAGAGGTGCTCGTGCTCGACGAGTTTGTCGAGCCGATTCGCCGCGGCACCCATGGTCTGCTGGAACTGGCGTTCGTCCACCTGGCACTTCTGGATCAGCGACTGCTCGATATGCGCGTTCGCCTCACAGAGTTCGGGCACTGTTTTGTCCCGACTCATCCGGAAGACCGCCTGAATCAGGTCCTCGAGGCTGAACGCGTCCTGGCCGTATTCCTGATCGAACAGCGCCTTGATGAGGAACGTAAGGATCTCGTTGGCGACGTACGCATTCTCATGGCGTTCTTCACCGAGAATCAATCGCATGATCTCGTGGAAGTGCTCGACCTTGTCCTGGACGGCGTCCTCGCGAGGTCGACCCATCGCAAGTGCGGGGCGAATATCGAAAAAGGAGACGGCCGGCAGCATATCTGGCGCGTTGAAGTAGTAGACGTCGTCCAGACGCCCGTATCTCGCGTAGTGGATGCGGAGATAGTTCTCGGCCATTCCGTCGCCCTTTCCGTCGAGGAGAACGATCGGGCCGTCGACGTGCTCGTGAAGCGAGAGCATCTCAGCTTGGACGGCTGTTGACTTCCCGCTCCCCGTCGACGCTGCCCGAATATAGCTCGTGGTCAAGAGATCCGGTGGAATACGAATCGGCTCGTCCAGGGGCTCGCTCCGATTCCGGAGGGGCTTCCCGACCGCCATACCTGGACCAGTGAACTCCTCGAGGCGATCCGGATCGGGTAATGGAAGCGGCTGGCGGAGTCGTTCCTTGCCACGGGCGCCACGCGAGCCCTCAGTGGTCAGCGTTTGGCCACTCGGCACGGCCACAAAATTCGCGAGTTCATCCGCGTTCAACACGAGCTGTGGCCGACGCTTCCCCATCCAGGACTGGTTGAACGATCGGTTTAGCAGTCGGCTCAACTCCTTCTGAGCTGGGTCCCGAATGTTCGCCAGGCTCTTCGAGACGCGGCTGCCATCCAGGTGATAGAAGTAGCCGTCGAGATGGTTGAACGCGTTCGCGAGTGTCTCGATATTGTTCGAAGCCTGTGCCCTATCAACGTCTTCAGGATCCTCAGGAAGGACGGAAACAGCGCGGAGATTCACGAGAAATGTTTGTGAGGGGCCTTTCTGGTCGATGAGTGCCTGTCTGGATGCGACCTCCCCACTGGCTGCACTCGACGTCTGCCGGGTACTCTCGCCGACGTGTGGTGGATCACGACCACGTCGGCGATCGCGAATGCGCTCCTGATTGGCGCCGTACACCATATCGGCGAGACTCGTTCGAGCCGACTGGAGGGCGCCATCGTGTTTGGTCTCGATCTGCTTTTTCCGGGCTTCAGCCGCTCGCTGCCAGCTGCTATACCGGGTAAACAAGACTTGCAACGCGGTGGGTGCCGTGGCCTCTGTGAGCCGTTCGACGGCCGCCGCAAGTGGTGCCCGTGCCGGGTTTCCCGAGCGAGGGGTCTCCTCCTGAGCGTGCGAATACTGCTTGATCGGCGTCATCCAGTCGCGACTTCGCTCGCCGACGCCGCTCCAGCGGGCAGCGAGCGGCGTCCGATCGGAGAGTGAGACGCCGCCCCCATCGCCGATAGCCGTCTCTCCTCCTTCAACATCCGTCTTCGAATCGCTCTCGGCGCCGCGACTCCCGTAGCTGGAGAGTTCCGCTCGAAGATCGACGGCTTCCTCGTAGATATCGTAGCTCGCTGGATAGGCAGTCTGCAGCTCGGACTTGAGCGTGGGGAGCAGTTCCTCGTCTTCGACGCCGAGATAGAACCGGACCGGCGCGTCTTTCCCCTGCGTGAGCACCAGAAATTCGAACGCCGGTGGACTCTTCCGGGGGTCGTATTTGATTTTCCATCCCGTACGGAGTTTTCGCAAGCCTGCCAGCCGAGAGACGATATCCGACGGGTCGACGCGTTCCCGCGACGGCTCAATACGAATATAGCGACGTTGCTCAGTCATCGGCCTCTTGTGGTGCGGTCGGGACACCGGCCTCCTCGAGCAGCGAGTCCGGTATCTCGTAGTCGTCGACACGCCCTTCCCGGGCGAGATACTGGACGTCGCCGGCGTCGATGTACCGCTGATCGACGAGATACTCCCACGGGTCGAGGTCGTCGTCAAGAACGTGAATCTCGTAGTCGTTCACGTGGAGGGCGAGTGATTTCGTCCAGTCGTTGACGGCGAGCAGACACTCCGAGTAGCCGCCGTCCTCGCCGGTCTGCGCAGTTGCGATGAAGTTCTGCTCGGAGGGGGTCAACCCATGGAAGTCGATCATGGCGTTACTGACCGACTCGTGGTGGAAGATCTGCTTGATGTCACAGAGGTTGTAGACGTTCCGGGCCTTCTCGACGGCCTCCTCGGACTTCTTATCGGACTTCGCGATGAACTCATCGACGGTCTGTGAAATGAGCGTAATTGCCGTGTTGAAGTGGCGACTGTGGCGGATGAACAGGTCGATCATGTCCGTCGTCGCCGCCCGCCGCAGCAGGTAGTGGGCCTCGTCGATGGTCACCTGTGTGCGGCGATCGCTGCTCTGGGCACGCTGGTAGATCCAGTCGAACATCACGTGCATGAACAGCGGCGCCTGGCCGGTGTCGGCGAACATCGACATATCGATCACGACCAGCCGATTGTCGAGTTCGACGTTGGTTCGGCCGTTCAGATTGTCGTTCTCGCCGCCGTGCTGGAACGCCTCGAGCCCGAGGAGGAGCTGGTAGGCGTACTTCTCGTCGGCTTCTCTGAACCGCGTCTCGAGCTGTTCGATTTCTGGCCGAACGCGCTCCTCGTCCGCATCCTCGTGAAGCTCGAGAAACTCCGACGGCTGGTCACCGTCTGTGAGTGCATGCAGAATCTCGAGGACGTCCTGTATCGTCGGGCTCGTGTTCTCGTGGGTCGCCGGGTTGGGGGTAATTCCGTATTTGAGATAGGCAAGCCGAACAGCCCGGCGAAGGATGCCCTCCTGTTCCTTGCTCAGCGACTGATCCGCCACCGCCGAGAAGTGGGTACGAAATAGCTCCATCACCGACCGGAACTTCTTCTTGAACGGGTCGTCCGCGACGTCGTCGATACCGCGCCGGATTTCGAGGGGGTTGACCGTGTTCTGCCCGCCGAAGCGGATGACCTGTCCGCCGAGGTCGTTCGCGAAGTCGACGAAGTCCCCCAGCGGATCGAGGACGAGCATTTCGATCTCAGGATCCATCATCAGACGATGGTACATCTCGTGCTTCTCCGCGAACGTCTTTCCCGACCCCATCTTTCCGGCAATCGCTTTCGAGTACGACGAGAGCCGATAGCGGTCCAATAGAACGGGTGTATTCGTGCCGTCGAAGCCGTAGAAGACACCCTCCGGGTCGGCCACAGAGGGCTCGATGAACGGGAACATCGTCCCAACAGCCGTCTCCTGCATGAGCTGGGTCGCCTTAATCGGATCGTCGCCCAGTGGGGCCAGCGCGTCCTGAGATTCGATCTGGCGTTTCTCCAGCGTGACGGCTTTGGCATTTGCGGCACCCACCGTTTCGATGACGCGTTCGGTCGCATCATCGAGTTCCTGCTTGGTATCCGCAATGACCTCGATGTAGATCGCGAAGTCGAAGAGCTTCGTTTCCCCGAGGATGATGTCCCAGATGAGCTCTTTGACCATGTCGCGGTCGGCCTCGGCTTCGTGAGTGTTGGTCTGATTCTTCTCGTATTTCTTGTGCAGGCGGGCTCGCAGCTGCGTGAGGCGTTTCTGGAGCTTGCGGAGGACTGACCCCGTATCGCGTGGCTGGATATGCTGAGTGACGCGGACGTGGTCGTTCGTCGTGTACAGGTCCTCGAGCCAGCCCAGTGGAACCCGCTCAGGATAGCCGTGGATGGTCAGCGTCCGAACGAACTGGTCGTTGCGGACCATATAGCCCGACTCGAAGAGGTTCGAGACTTCCTGAAGCTGTCGTGGGGCGATGACGTCACGGTCGGCCAGCGTCTGTTCGGTCTCGTCCTGGATGACGCCAAGCCGGAGTTCTCCGTCGTCGACGTCCTCGACTTCGAGCAAGTACCTGGCCTGCTTTCGGATATTCTCCTTCGTGAGGTCGTCGCCGTTCGCCTCGAGGACCTCCGCAGCGCGGTCGAACGTCTCGTCGTCGATATCATCGATGCTTGGCTCACTACTCCCTACGGGCAGCCACGAGCGGAAGCGGTCGAATCGCCCCATCAGTACTCGCCCTCCGTTTTCGTCGCGTGCGAAAATTTCTCGAACTTCGGATCGACGTGGTTGTAGTAGTGATAGAGGATCTCCATCGTCTCCTGGCGGTCGGTGACTCGCTCGATGGAGACGTCAGTCCGGCCGAGTGTGTTTGTGATCCGACGTTGGCGCTGCCGGACCTCGCGGATGCAGAGTTCGGTTCGGGCCTCCTTATGAGAGCCGCCCACTGGTGTTCGATTGACGATTCCCGAACAGACCCTGCCGATGATCGGAAGCGTCCTGAGCTGACTCAACACGCTTCCTGTATCGAGATCCTTGTGGACCTGGTCGGCCTCGACTCGCGTGACAATGTAGAAATCGCGCTGTTTGAGGTCCTCGTCTTCGATGTTGGTGTTGGCCCACTGGATGTAGAATTTGCGTCCGTACTGGAGGATTGGCGTCTGGCCCCGTGAAGCCATGCTCGCGCCGGCTGTATAGAAACGCTCGAGGTGACCAGTTAGATCGAACGTTTTCGGATAGCAGGGGACGGCGACGCTGGACTCGAGCGACATGAGGAACGACATGTACGCGCTCATAGTGTCGCGTTTCGCCTGGTCACTGAGCGAGAGCCAGTTTTGGGGGTGGACTTTCAGGAGGCCGATGTAGCTGTTCCCGTTGACGGCGATGCCATCATCGCGAACGTAATCGAAGCCGAGTTTCGCCTGAGTGCTCGTGGGCTCGCCGAGTCGATTCTCGAGGTCGAAGTGGTCGCGAGCCCGAGCCCGTTCGCGAGCGGTCGGGAGATCGGTGTCGATGTCATCGAGGAATCTATTGAGTGCCCGGAGGACTTCGAGGTCGGACTCGGGTGCTGTCGACGATGCTCCGTTACGAGTCGCGGCAGCCGGATGGTCACCGTTCTGTGACTCAGAACCCGGCGTCGAGCTCGATTCGGTCGCTGACGCGCTCGCCGTCGATTGTCCGGCTGAAGTATCGGGTGAAGAGTTCCCGTTGGCTGTCTCGTCAATTTCGTGTTCTCCATCGCTGCCGGCGACGGTCCCATCAGTAATCTCGTCGGAGGAGGAAGAGCCCATACGCGGTTACCTCGATTCGGTCTCCTGGTCAGCTTTGATCGTCTCGATGTCGAGGCCTTCCTGCCGGACGCCGACGACGTCCTGGACAACAGCCGTTTCTGCCTCGGGTCGGGTGCGGCGATTGTAGTACGAGTTCGACGAGAGATAGTAGTCAGCGGCGGCACGGGCGTAGCTGATCGGCCGTTGGCCAGCGGGCGCAACAAGGAGGATGAGGATTCCGAGTGTGAGACCGATGCCGCCCGCAATCAGGAAGAGCGTGCCGGTGAACCCGAGGCTCTGGGCGATGCCGAGGGCGAGAAACGGGATGACGAGAACCTCGCCGGCTTCGCGGGCGGTAAGACCGAAGATCAACTTCGTGTTGATAATCCGGCCTGCGATAGGGAAGGTCTCCATGTAATCAATTCCTTACAAAGATAGATAGTTAATAGTTTCCCTAGTAAGTCGGTTTCTCCATAGCATTCACGATTTATTAGGTATCATTGTCCGTAGAGCGATCCGGGAACGACTCGTGAAGATCACCAAGCGAGATTGCCTCGGCATCACGCTCAGCTGCGTGCATTGCAGCGTCGTCGACGATTCCCACGATGTCAGCACTGTTGAGCCCTTCAGAGCGATCGGCTAACTCGTGATAGTCGTCCTCGTCAAGAGCGGTCGGAAGTTCCCGGAGTCGTACGCGGAAGATCGGCTCACGAGCGTCGTGGTCGGGAAGGCCGATTTCGTACTGCTGGCCAAACCGTCCTCGGCGTGTAGCCGCCTCGTCGAGTAGATCGGCTCTGTTCGTTGCTGCAATGACGAGGAAATTCGGGTTCTCGTCGCCCAGGTGCGCGAGGAACTCATTGACGACCTGGGCGTGCTCTCGATGGAGGTCATTACCGCGACCAGCGAGGAGGGCGTCGATCTCGTCGATGAAGATGACGCACCGGTCGAACTGTTCAGCTTCGGCGAAAAGCTGGTTGACCTGCTCGGTTGACTCGTTGATCCACCGAGATTTGATATCGCCCGCAGATAACTCGAGATACGGATGGCCGAGTTCGCCGGCGATTGCTCGAGCAAACAGGGTCTTCCCGGTTCCTGGTGGGCCGTAAAGGAGAATTCCATTCGGCGGTGAGACGTTGAACCGCTCATAGGCTTCGTCAATCCGAGTAAGTGGTCGGAGGACTGATCGAGTGATCTCTTTCTTCAGCTCATCTTGGCCACCGACGTCACTAAACCCAACGTTTGGGGCGGATTTCCAATCGTACTCGAGATTGGCGAGAACAGGACGAAGTTGGCGCGAATCTTCGTTGTGCTGAGATACTTTGTTCTTAGGATGCCCCATGACTCTGTGATCAGACGAACTCGGTTCATCAGTCTGAGCCGTTACTGATGACAAGGATTTTTCCTCAATATTGTCCGTAGCAGCGCCAAGGCTCGTCGACATCATCAAGGGAATGCACGCAAGCCAGCTGAGACCCATAAGCCACAAACTGTTAAACATAGATGAGACTCGAAGTGGAGCAAGGATTTCTGCAAGTGACGTCCAGCTATTCTCCCAAGCCGGGAGGAACCATACAGCTGTTAATACAGCTGAACCAATGAGAATTCCAAAGACCCAATCAATATCTGCACTTTTGGTGTTCTCGCCATACATAGGGTAGATCGCTCCAGTCAACAGAGCAGCAGTAAACGAAGGGAGCATCCAGATGGCTGGAACACCTAAAAGGGCGGCTAATCCTCTAACTGAGGAGGGAGTATTTGCTACGAGCCAAACGATCCCTAGTGGAGCCAGTACATAGTTTACTGTAAAGAGACTCGTTGAGAGAAGCTCTACAACCACCTTCCTCAGATAATCACCAATCCTCAGTGTCCCAGTCATCTCAATTTGACCGATTCTTGCCGCCGGATTCTTCTGTCCAATCGCTTATCTTTTGTTGGTTGGATCCAGTCTCCGTCGATGTATCGACAGCGGGGTTTTCGCGGTATCTCTCAAGGCCAGCCTCCGCCCAGTCAACGGGTGATTGGTGGAGATTTCGAGTCGCGTAGTCGGCACCGGCTTTGACATCTTGAGCGGCACGCTTTCCGCTTTTCTTCCCTTGAGTTCCTACTTTCTTGCTTGTCTTGACAGTCTCCTCTGAGAAGACCGTTGTAGCTGTGTTTCCAACTGTACTCCTTGCTCGACCTGCTGCAGATCCAGCCTTACTGACAGCATTACTCCCGATTTCACCGGTTTTCCGATCAGCATATCCCAACCCCTTCGACGTCCCATGTCTCGCCTGTTCGATCAGGGCGGTACGAGTCGACTTCTCCCCCGAGCGGTTCGTCGACGAGCCCTGAGAACTCGACTTACTCTTCGCACCCTGTCGACCGGAGATCCGCCGCGGTGACAGCCCGGCCATCGCCGCTGATTTGATGCCAACGAGTGCGGGAGCGACGAGTCCGATCAACCAGAAGAGGTACGCCTCGAGGACTTCCCCGAATCCGGGATCACTCGCTTGCTGACTCTGGGCAGCGGCCGCCCCCTGACCGGCCATGTCTGCGTATGCCCCGGCGGCTGCAGCACCAGTCTGTAGGAGGCCAGCCATCACAATTCCGGCGAGGAGCATGTAGGCCGTCGCTCGAAGGACGGTTTTCGAAATCTCCGACGCGTAGCGAAGCGGCCCGAAGTCCAGGAACAACATCGCTCCGAGCACAGGTAGGAGGATGAACGTCGCATTGAACAAGAACTCCCGCAGGATGAAGACACCAAGCGCGAGGAGGATGCCTGCCACGGACACCATACTCAGGATGAGTCCACCGATGATCGCACCGGAACTCGACGCTGCAGCCCCGTCGAGGCCTGATTGCAAGACCTCCGGGCCGAATGCAGCGCCGTAGTCGGCAGTAAAGATATGGCGAATAAGCGCGTTCGTCAACAGCAGACTGAAGTGCATGATCTGACGGGCCACGGCGACGAAGATGATCACCTTCAACGCTTTCCACACCAGCATGAAGTTCGTCACTTCGATCTGGTCGGCGAACGGTTTCGTTGCGACGCCTGCCATGAACATGATCACGAGGAGCTGCGGGAAGATATCCAGATTGTGCTGGAATGCTGCCTGCATCCCAGGATCTGAGTAGGGACTATCGAAGATGATGAACGTGAGTATCCCGTTGGCGACAAGCTCACCAATGAACCCGAGAATCCCGGTCAGGATGTACGTGAAAAAGTCGGCAATCCAGTCGGAGAATACGGCGGCGGGTGAGACTATGGGTGCCTCAGGCAACAGAATCGCAATGCTGTGCAGACTGGCCGATAGTATCTCGGGACCGATGCTGTCATGAGTGACGTCGGTTGGGACGTGGTATTTCGAGCCAATCATTGTGTGTTCTGAGGTTGTTGTGGGGTTGTTGTGTGCGTGTTAGAGTCACCACTCGATCGTCTCATGGGCTCTATCCTCCCTCCTTTCGCATGTACGCGAACGGTGCGAAGAAGATGACAAACGCGATCACCGAAACCAGCGCACCCGCGAGACTGGTCAAGAGTTGATAGATGTCAAACGGATCCGGCTGGAACGCGACTCGAGCCTGCACTGGCCCGTAGTAGGCGTTTTCGGAGGCCTCAGCCATACCTGAAAACGAGGCGGTAACGTAGAGATCTCGCCGTTCGACGACGATGGCGCCGTCAGCGTTCGTTGTCGCTCGCCCTTGAGCCGCTCCTCGAAGCCAGAGTGTTTGGTTCGTCAGCGGTTGACTAGTGGCCGTGTCCGTCAGCTGAATTTTGGCATGGGTTTCGTTGAGAACCGTGGTGGAGAGGCTCGCGTTCTGCTCGCGAACAGCCTGCGTCGTCAGCGGAATCGAATCATTGTGGATATCGCGGACCTCCGTAATCGGCTGGTCGACGTTCGTAATAACAATCGTCGTATAGCCGCGAGGGGAAACCGAGGTGAGATTGACATGGCCGTCGAGCGGAGCCGCGCTGCCGGACAGATTACTGCCATCCAGGTGCGTGATCTCTGGACCGGATGTGGCGTCCGTCTGTTGGGTCCACTCGAGCGTTGGCTGCCGACGGTTCGCGATGAGCTGGACCTCGAGGACGTTCGGGAACGCGACGGTCTGCTGCCGTGTCTGTGCAGTTTCGAACTGCTCGATAAGCGTCTGGGTGAGACGTGTCTCGTTTCGGGGTGATACTGAGGGGATGGTGTACGATTCTGGGGACAGGTGATAGCCACGTGTCGCGTTCACGTATTGGCGCTGTGAGTAGACGCCCCAGACGTTCTGGATGCGTCCCTCTGCGTCGTCGAACTGCGCATAGCTCCAGAGTCGACGCTCAGAGAGGGATTGTGACCCCTCGAACGTGAGGACGATTCGGTCGATATCCTCCTCAGTGCGAACGATCGTTTGTGTGACGCTGAGGTCCTGATTCGTCGTGACAGTGACACGCTCACTGTCCTGAACTGTGTGCGAGAGTCGAAGCGTTTCATCGGTTGCATTCGATAGCTGCCAGTTGTCGCCGTCACGAACATAGGTACTCGTCGTGACGGCAACTGTCGAGTTAATCCTCGCACGAACCTGCATCATCGTCGGCTCGCTCGCGTTCGCGCCGTCGTACTCGAGTTGTCCTGGTGATTCTGAATCACTGGCCCAGGTCTGTTCCCCAATTCGAACGCTCCGATCGACCTCCTGATCGAGGAGGTCGTAGGAGAGACAGGTCCTGGTGTCGCTGGTGACGGTGCATGTCTGGTTGGGGAGGCGGGTCGAGTAATCGAAGTGAGTCAGGACGGTCCCGTTTCGGGGAATCAGCAGTCGCTCGCTTGTGTTTCCAGCGTGGGATTCCTCACCAGCACCGATTCGGGTATGTGCTCCGTCCGCTGTACCGAGAATCGTGATATGGGCGTCTTTGATGACGGTTTCGTTCGAGCGCTGTGAGTCGGACAGCCAGAGACTCGTCGAGTCGTTGCGCTGGATGGATTCCAACTGGGCAATTCGATACTCGCTGAGTGTCTGTTGGTTCGGCCCAACGCGATAGGGTGGCTGTGTTGTCGTGTAGGTGAAATCGCGCACCTGGCTGAGGTTTGCCAGGGAGGCGTTCTCCTCGCGGACGACGTCGTCGATGGTGGGAAGCACGAACGGTGGAAGCGATCCGGCTTCTGGGTCACGATCATCGGAGAGAAACGCTCGTGTTGCGTTGTCCGGCGCGATACTGGCTGGTGTTGTGACTGCACTCACGACGGGGAGCGTGAGGAGGGCGACAAGCACCAGACCGGTGAGGGGACGACTGGCCGTCATAGATCAGTGTAATGGGGTGGAGCGGCGGCCCACTCTTGGTTCACCTCAAGTGGACTGCTCAGGGGATGACTGGAACGATCATCCCTGGGGCGAGGTTTTCGAAGAGACTGACGAACACGTTGTAGCTCACCGAGAGGACGATCATCCCGGCGCCACCCCACATGCCGCGCCAGCCCCATTGGGCACGATCGGCGCTGCGCCTGGAGACAAACCAGACAGCGGCGCCGACGAGGAAGACGATCACGCCGATTTGACCGAGGGTTGTGGCGACGAACTCCTCAATCTGCGTGAGTGAGTTGTTGATTTCGTTTTGTTGGGCGGCAGCGACGCCTGTACTTGCGGTGAACACGATCAGGACGACCATGGATCGTGCGATACCTTGTCGATAGTGCATGATTCATCCATCTTACCGACGGTACTAATAACCTTAGATTATCTTATTGAAGTATTTCTCTTGGATGCTAGATAGCGATTTCAATACATAGAAATAGTAAGGAGAGTGTATTCAGCCGAGTATTAACGCCGCGAGGAGATTGTTTTCATCACTCTAATTCGCTGGAAAGCCCTGACACAATGACTCTAACAGCTATGCTGAAACCCTTGACCAATGATAAGTGTCTGTGACCGTGCTGAATACACAGCGCGAATGTGCCACGAGGCGAGAGACGATCAGTAGGGGGTGGCGATCGATCAGTACAGAGCGTAAACTTCGCACCTATGCGTATCCGGCTGTTCTATCCCAGTCACCCCCGTCATAGAGGTTACTCTCTGACAGTAGCAACTGATACCGTGAACTCAATTTTATGGGGAAGCATCAACCTCACCGCCAGTGAAGATCGACGATGGCACGCCACTTTCGATGCCTACCTCGCAAACGAGGCACTTCTGTGTATCCCTGTTACTACATTCGCAGAGACTATATCGCATCTAAGAGACGAATTGGATAGAATGTTCGATTTTTCATTTGGGTTCCCGCTCATCATATTGCTTGTGGGGATCGCGTTTCTCTCTGGTATTGGTGGTACTACAGTTGGCCCAGGAGGCATTTTTCTGACAATTTCGTTATATTCACTGACACCAATTTCGTCGGGCACGGTTGCAGGAACGGCACACGCCGCCTTCATTGCGACTGGTCTCGTCGGGAGTGCTGCGTACGTTCACTCTGGAGAGATGAAAACCGGCGATGCACGCGCGATGGCGCTTATACTCAGTCTCTCAAGTATCATTGGGGCCCTCATCGGCGCGTACGTGAACTC
This sequence comes from Natronosalvus rutilus, assembly GCF_024204665.1. Taxonomy (NCBI): domain Archaea; kingdom Methanobacteriati; phylum Methanobacteriota; class Halobacteria; order Halobacteriales; family Natrialbaceae; genus Natronosalvus; species Natronosalvus rutilus. The sequence continues at coordinate 94,256 of NZ_CP100357.1, forward strand.
TTTCGTCCCGAGAACGATCTTCGGACTCCTGCTCGGTGTCGTTGCGATGGCGACTGGTATCACTATCGTTTATCGTGAACGGCGCGGTCTCAGTCCACTGTACCAGCTGGATGCGGCAAGACGAGAGGGGCAGGTCGTCCTCGGCGTCTTGGGATTCGCTCTCGGAATCACCAGCGGATTATTAGGTGTCGGGGGTCCTGTGATCGCAGTTCCGGCGCTGATCCTGATTGGCGTCCCGATGTTGCTGGCTCTCGCGGTCGCTCAGGTGCAATCGATCTTCATTGCAACGTTCGCAACCACCGGATACCTCTTCCAAGGCAACGTGTCGCTGCCACTCGCAGTATTAGTTGGGCTACCTTTGCTCGCAGGCGCCGTTGTCGGATGGAAGGTGGCTCACCTGGTTAACCCTGCTAAATTAAAAGTGGCATTGGGTATTGTTCTCATCGTCGTCGGGCCCTATCTCGCACTGTAATTAACATCTGCTCAATACGCAGCCGAATGTATCGGTTGGTTCCGACCTGAGATTGTGAAACAAACGAATTTGCTGTGCTGCATCTATCCTCTGTATGTAGCAGCCCCGAACTGACAGTGTCACGATAGTCTGTTGAACTGGTGCTGCATACACAGCGCGAATGTTGCACGGGCTGAGGAAGGATCAACGCGGAAGGTCAAACGCTCAGTATAGGTAAAGGACTTACCGCATCGGTATGCTCAGTACAGAGTGTTTATCGGTTCATCTGTTCCAGAAACTCGTTAACGGGTTCTTTTTCCAATGCTTTGACGGTTTCGAGAGCAGATGTTAGATCGTCGCAAAGCGGAGTCGGTGTTATTGCTTTGGTCTCCTGATCGTAGTCGACCAGATGGAAATCAACCAGTCGTGGGACAACACTGTGATGAAGCATCAGTTTGTCACTACTACTGTCAAAATAGTCATTGATCTCTTCCAGATGAACAGTCCCTCCCCTTTCCGTTAGGAGATACAGTACGTAACGAGTCTGTTCGTTGGCAAGGTGCTGGAAGAAATCATCGAGATCTATCGGAAGATCAGTTGAGGACATGGAACCCGAGACTATGGCGTCGACAGTACCAGCGTTCGACTTGTTATCAGTTCCCATAACAAAAGACAGGCGACGTAGAACTGGTAAACGCTTTTCCAAGCAGGTTTGGCTGTGAGGATACGGGTGAATCAGAGGAGATATTTAGAAGAGATTCTCGGTCAGTACAGGTTGTAGACTAAACAAGGGCCAAATGGCAATCACAAAATCACACAATCATAACTGTAGTGACCGTCAGGTTCAGCCGATAGAGAGCGAACGAAACGTGGGCGTTGTGATCAGCACAGAGTCTGTAGTCATCACTCTGTTCGCACAGTTTGACCCGGGAACCGCTGACTGGCTACCTCACCGGGTTCGCCACGGGGAGCAGACCCGAGGAGATTATCCGGCGAAGGAGGACGACGATACCGTTCTCCAGGCCGTTGGCGAAGACCGCCTGTTCGTATGAGTCGTCGGGGTCGGCGTCCGGGTAGAAGGAACTGACCAGCAACGTTGTGCGGTCAACCAACAGCAGGCGGCTGATGGCAACCTCGTCGTCGCTCGCGGGCCCCAGGAGCCAGTCCAGTTCGGTTTCGAACACCTTCACGGATGGCAGCTCGGTCCCGAGCTTGGCGATGATCGCGTCCGTCTCACCACCGATGATCACGTCGACGCCGCGGTCTACTGCGTCGTGGAGCCGGTCGTACAACGCCTCCGTCAGAAGTTCCTCCTCGACGACCAGCAGGACAATCTCCGATTCGGCGTCCGCCAGCAGATTGTGTGTCCGGGCCTCGATGCCATCATGGCCGGACAGCGACCATACCTCCTGCATTCGGTCGCTGTCGTCATTCTCCGGCTGAAGATCGAGCGCTTCGAGGTGTGACTGAAGGGTGTCGATCCGCGCGTCGTACTGCTGACGCAAGATCGCGGTTGCCTCCTCGATGCTGACCGCGCGAAACTGCTGGGGGTTCGAGTGCTGCACTTCGACCAGCCCCTTTGACTCCAGCACTCGGACAGCGTCGTACACCCGGGTCCGAGGTACCTCTGAGATCGCGCTGATTTCCTTGGCGGTCCCCGTCGAGAGTTGGGTCAATGCCAGGAAACTCCGCGCCTCGTACTCCTTCAGCCCAAGGTCCTGTAACAGATTCACCGTCCCGGTTTTATGTTGCTGAGCTGTCATTAGGTGGTCCTGTCATGTCCGACTGGTTGAGAGGGCTAATTCACGCTCGGTCGGGATTTGGGTGACTGACTCTCCACACTTCGAGCAGGCATCCATCTCCTCGCTGATGTACGTCGTCTCACAGGCAGGGCACGAATACAGAGCCGACGTGACTTTATTCTCGGAATCGTGACGAGAGGCCGGTGACTCGGCCTGTGTGCGCCCACCGAGCCGGGAGAGCAACGTGCGGAGACGCCGGCTCATTGGGTTATGGCTACACCGCGGCCAGTTCGTTTTCGTGATCTGCCACCAACTGAAGTAACGGCGCGTTCTCGTCGAAGTTGGGTCCTCGCCGAATCGTGTGGGTGTCCGCATCCCACTCGATATAGCCTGCCTCGGTGAGTTTGGGTAGGTGTACATGATATAGGGCCGTGCGTATCTCGGAGAGGGTGGCGTCGTCGACGGTGTCCGGGTCACTGTCGGTGTGCCAAGCAGCAACCCGAGTGGCGAGGCGATCGAAGGAGACTGAAGTCTCCTGCTCGTCGAGGTAGTACAGGACGCATCGACGAACGGAATCTGCCAATATACTGAACGTATTGGTTACCGCCTCGGTTGATTCGTCCATACCGTGGCAAGGATGTGCTAACGGATAAGGTCTGTTACCCAGATAATTGTTACATTTGGAAAATCCAACCTAAGCCGATTGTCGGTGGAGATATTGAAACTCGAGTATGGATCGAGGGCCTATAGAAGCAGGATATATTTGAAAATTTCAAGCGGTTCCCCAACTATCCTTGATCGGTGACTGACCCGTCGTCGGTGTCGTCGTCCTGATCCGCGTCGGGGCCCGTCCGTGGATAGAAGTGATCCCATGACTGGACCTGCGTCTCGGAGATAATCTCGGAGCTGTTGATCGTCATGCCCAAGCCCGCCAGTTCGTTGCGGATCTCTTCGATCTCCCTAACCGTGCCGGCGACGACCTCGACGTGGACATTCCGTTCGCCCCCAAGCAAATCGCGGGTGGTCACCACACCGCGAACGTCGAGGATCTGTTCGGCCAGCGATTCCAGGTCATTCGGATCGACCGTGCAAACGAACATGACGTGGAGGGGGTAGCCCGCTTCCTCGTAGTTGATCTCGGGGTGGTAGCCTCGGATCACGCCCGTACCTTCGAGTTTGTCGAGGCGGTTCCGGACCGTCGTTGAGGTCACATCCACCTTCTCGGCGATCTCCGTATCGGTCTGGCGGGCGTTAAGCTGGAGTTGGTGCAGGATGCTCCGGTCCACGTCGTCGAGTGGATTGTCGTCCATACGGTGTCCTTGGACGGCGCGACTGAAAGTCCGCACGGGCCCTTCATTAGTAGATTGAAGCAGTCTGTCCGCTAACTCCGCAGGTCTATTGACCGGCTGATTCAGCAGAGGATGTCCACAACAGACAAAGCCAGCTTGCTGTATCCACTCTCTGTATGCAGCAGCCTCAAGCTGCCAGAAAAACGATAGTCTGCTGAGTTGGTGCTGCATACACAGCGCGAATGTTGCACGGGCTGAGGAAGGATCAACGCGGAAAGCCGAACGCTCAGTATAGATAATAGACGTTACGCCAGTTCAGAAGAATAGAGAGTCTGTCTTGTAACCCAGATAATCACACCAAGGATAAGTCACTGTAGCCTGTAGTGAAACCATGAACTATTCTGTAGAACCTGAGTATCCGTTTCTATCCCCTCAAGCAACTATCGAATGTACCGACTGTCAAAGTGAGGATGGAAAAGTGACTAAAGTAACATATGAGAGTGGGAAGATCGATTGGGCATTCGTTTGCGAGGACTGTATCAGAGAGTACGTTATGAATTCGAATATTGCTGAAATCGACCGTGTACGGCTATTGTGAGATTTGTCTGTAAGCGTTCGTATGTAGCGATTGGTCTCTTTCTGAAACGGCGAAATAAATGGGCTGGCCGTACTGTATACACCCTCTGTGCGGATTGACGGAGTCCTTCGTCCCCTCCACATTGTTCCATGGAAGAGTTTTACAATCAGTACGACATCGTTCGAGTCATGGCGACTGAGGCGACCTTCACCGTTCCATCCGATCAGTTCCCCCTCGGCACCGTCTTCACCCAACTTCCGGACGTGACGGTCGAACTGGAGCGACTGATCCCGTCACAGGACGTGGTGATCCCCTACTTCTGGGTCCGAGGAACGGAAGTTGACGACATCGAGGCGGCGTTTGCTGCCCACCCGGGTGTGAGGGATATCCAACTCGTCGATTCCGTCGAGGACGAGTATCTCCTGCGCGTCGAGTGGTCGCTCGAGTACGACGACGTGCTGAGCGTACTAACCGAGACCGGCGTTCCGCTCATCAAAGCAACCGGCACGAGCCGTCGGTGGACGTTCGACATTCGCGGGGACACGCGAAGCGATCTTGCAACCTTTCAATCTCGCTGCCGAGAGTTAGAGATCCCGGTCACACTGACGGAACTGCACGCCCTGACGCCGGTTGAGACCGGAACCGAGGCAGCACTCACTGACAAGCAACAAGACACACTGGTGTTCGCCCACGAGCGTGGGTACTTCGAATCCCCGCGCGAGGTGACGATGGAAGAACTCGGCGACGAACTCGGCATTTCCCAGCAGGCCATCGCGTCTCGACTCCGCCGGGGGATCAAACACACCCTCGGAAGTACCCTCCCCGAAACAGTGGAGTCGAAATGAGAAGGTGCTTAAAAACCCATTGGATACCCAAAAATAGCGCTGACGGAAGTACCCGTTGAAGGGATACTCATGCCCAATGGAGAGAGCACACGGACAATTGCCACATGTGTCGATTGCGGAGTTGCCTATGCAGCGGAGCAATGGCCTGACGGCACGGCACAACCGATTGGGGCGAGAAACGGGTGTCAATGCGGATCAACCGAGTTTCAGGCCGTCAAAAAGACGAGTACTACGGGTTTCCGTGACGACTGAGTTGACAAACGAGTGGGCTACTGAGCAGACCGAGGAAATACGCCACACTATCGTGGTGAACTTATTCTCTGTATTCAGCAGCCCCGAACTGCCAGAAAAACGATAGTCTGCTGAGCTGGTGCTGCATACACAGCGCGAATGTCGCACGAAGTGAGAGCCAATCTGGATGGGGGTGATCGATCAGTACAGAGGAAGGGTGGAACAGAGCATGTAGAAGCGCTACATAACGCCGAGTTCTCGGGAATAGTCAGTCAAGTTCTCATAGCCTGTCTCGGTCACCACGACGAGGTCTTCGAGGCGGACTCCGCCGATTCCCTGTTCGTACAACCCAGGTTCGACCGTGACGACGTGACCGGGCCGTAGCTCCCCGCCACCCCAGCTGAGCTTCGGCTTTTCGTGGACGTCAAGCCCGACGCCGTGGCCGGTGGCGCTCGTGAAGCCGTCCTCGGTGGCCTCGTCGGTCCGGAGCGTCGGGTACCCCTCGCGCTCGAACACGTCGCAGACCGCCTCGTTCACTGCCTCGCCGGTCACGCCAGGCTGGATGGTTTCGAGCGCCGTCTCATATGCCTCCCGGGTTACCTCGTACCACTCCCTGACTTTTGCATCGGGTTCTCCCTTCACGAACGTCCGGGTAACGTCCCCAAAGTACTGTGACTCCTTGTTACGCGGGAAAATATCGACGATGACCGGGTCACCTGCCGATATCGGACCCGTCCCGACCGCGTGCGCCGTGGCCCCCTCTGCCCCAGAGGCGACGATGCACTCGTCCAGCGCACAGCCCTCCTCCAGCAGTGTAACTTCGATAGCCCGGCGGACCCGCTCGCTGGTGAGCACCTCCCCGTCCAAGTGCAGGACCCCCGACTCGACCGCCGCGCGTTCAAGCATCCTCTCGGCGACCGCCATTGCGCTCTCGTTCGCCCGCTGGGTCTCCCTTATGTGTTCGATTTCCACCTCGGTTTTCAGTGCGCGGATGTCGCCGACCGTATCGTCGTAATCGGTGACGACGTTAACGCCGTGGGCGCGCAGGACGTCGGCGGCGCCGTTCGGGAAGGAGGCCGGTACCGACACCGAGTCAATGTCGTTCTCGGCGAGAAACTCTGTCGTCACGATGGGGCCGGCTCTCGCCGGCCCGTGTTCGAGGACCTTGCTCCCGTAGTCGAACTCTGAGAACCGTCGCACGCTGTCGCCGTCGCCTTCGGTGTTCGCCCGCGCGTACGCCATGTCAGGGACGAGCAGGCGTACCTCCCCGTTGACGTACAGGGTGACGAAGTTCCCCATCGCGCGGAAGCCGGAGAGGTAGTACTGGTTGCTGTCCTCGCCGTCGGCGTTAATCAGATACCCGTCGGTTCCTGCCTCGTTGAGATATGTCGTTAGCTGTGGATAAGCGGGAGCCATGGAGCGAAATTGATGGAATCAAGGAATAAACCTAGTTGAATATAGTTATCAAGTGACACCTTGTACGGTGCTAACCACCAGTTTCCGAGGGTAAGACTACGGGCGATGTATGAACGTCTGAATAGTACATTCGCAGCGTCTGTATCGGTTGATTCCAACCAGGGATTGTGAAACAAATGAATTTGCTGTGCTGCATACATCCTCTGTATCTCGCACGACGGTCATCGCAATTCAAGCGGACCCTCTGCTTCGGGAACGTAGACATCTCGTCGAATCGCGGGAAAAGTTAACATCCCTCGTGATGTATGGGGCTCCAACATTCGTCGGTATCAAGCGGGAGGTGCGGTGGCTGTACCGACGAATTTACAGCAATAGGGAGGACTAACTATGGCAAATCCAACACAGCAGGATGTAAGCCAAGTCGTCTCGGAGGAGTTACGCTTCCGGTCAGACGACGAGGAGTGTGCCGCCACGCTGTATCGTCCTGACGGCATCGAGGACGTCACCCCCTGTGTTGTGATGGGTAACGGCTTCAGTCTGACCCGCCGCGACGGGTTGCCCCGCTTCGCCGAACGCTTCGTGGACGCGGGAATCGCGACACTGACGTTCGACTTCCGTCACCTCGGGGACAGCGACGGTGAGCCCCGCCAACTGGTCGACTACCAGCGCCAGCGCACCGATCTCGCCGCCGCGGTAGACTTCGCACGAACGCTCGAGGGAATCGGCGCCGACCGGATCGCGGTGTGGGGATTCTCGTTCGCCGGCGGGCATGTCGTCCACGTCGCGGCGCACGACGACTGGCTGGCGGCGGCTGTCTCGATGTTCCCGATTCTCGATGGCCTAGCGCTGGCGCGGGAGTACGGCCTACGCAACAACGCGCGGTACATGGCCGCTGCGGTCCGCGCCAGTGTAGGCCGACGGCCAATCCAGATGGCCGTGACGGGACCGCCCGGGGCACCGGCGATGCTGACGCAGCCGGAGGCGGAGCCCGGATTCGACGCCGTGTGTGCCGAGGACTCGCGCTGGCGCAACGAATTCCTCGCCAAGCCGAGCCAACCCATCGTGGAGATTCGCCCGATACGCGAGGCATCCAACGTCCGCTGCCCGCTGTTACTCTGTCTTGGGACCGAGGACACGATAGCGCCAGTCGGGCCGATTGAGCGAGCCGCCGACCGTGCACCGCAGAGCGACTTGCGTCGCTACCCTATCGGACACTTCGACGGGTTCCACGATGCGTTCGAAGAAGTGGTCAGCGACCAGATTGATTTCCTCGACCGCCACCTTGTACCGTCCCCTCGGCCTGATCGATCGCGTATACAGTAACACTTCGGCAAGAACGACCGAGCGTGCTCCGTATCGATGATTGACGTGGTGACCGCGATAGATTCGCGAAGATACTGAGCCTGGTTCACTGCCATCAACAAGAACCGAACGAAACTGGCGTGTTGAACCCATTCTCTGTATGCAGCAGCCCCGAACTGACAGTGTCACGATAGCCTGCTAGGCTGGTGCTGCATACACAGCGCGAACCTTACACAGTTGAACGGTTTGTACACGGTGATAGCGGGGTACGCTATGTAACAGCCTTTGGGGGGTACCACCAGTCTCGCTTTCTACGCTCCAGTTCTCGTGTAGGTTACGTCGAAATCTACCTCCCAGTCAACCCCGTCATCCGAGTATTCCCACGTACCCTCGATCACGTTGGCGTCGTCGTCGAAGTTGCTCGTGAAGCGTTGTGAGAACTCAGGTGCATCCCTCCACAGTCTCCAGACCTCATCGCTCAAACTCATCTTGTACATCCGGAAGACGTCGCGTGAATCGGCGTAGAGCATCCGAAACTGCTCGCTCGTATTGTCCAAACCGATGACCGAGACGGTAGAGCGCGGCGCGTTCTCGACCCACTCAGGAGGCAATGTCGAAAGATCGCTTACCTCCGAACGTTGTACGAGGAAAGCTCCGTCTTCTAGCCATTCGAATGTCACGTGTCCGCCCCTGTACGTTTGCCCATCCAGAGACACCTCAAGTTCCCATTCTCCGATGAGCCGGTTGAGTCGTTCGAGGTCCGGATTTCGACTCGGCGTTCGACCGTTCGCTTCTTCGTTCGACATGGTACTCGTAGTTCGCGAGCGATTTACCTAACTATTGTCCGCGATGGACGATTAGGGAAATTGATCTCACCAGTAGGGTATTCCGCAGTATTGCACTCATCTTCTGTATCCAGCGGGTACCTCCTATCAATGTCCACGGGCTTCAACAGAGCCACTCTAACCACAAAGCAGAGACAACGAAAGTATATCGTGAAACGAAGAATCTCAGCAAATCGCTTTGCTTTATCTATGCGAGACATGATAACTATCGAGTCCAATCTGGATTGAAGCATAGAATTTTAAGCATTGGTACTAGGATGGAAGCATATGGCTGATTCAAATCCAACAGACGAGGAGGGGGCAAGCGGCCGAAATCCTCCATCGACAGGGCCAATTGAATTTTCGACGTATAATATTCCGACAGACCTCACCGCCTTCCAGACCCATCTCCTCTGTCTCATCCATCGATTCGGCCCCGTCGAAGGAGTAACCCTCCAGAACGCACTCGAAGACCTCTATCCGGAAGACATCAATCATGGACGGTTGTACCCGAGCCTCGACCGGATGGTCGACTCTGGACTGATCACCAAGCAGACGAAGGAAAAAGACAAGCGCCGGAAGGAGTACGCTCTCACTGGCCGAGGCGAATGGGTTGCAGAGGAGTATCACCAGTTCGTACGGGAGATGATTGCTCCTCCTGCAGAATAAGCAACCTATATCCAATTTGTATGGAGACGCGATAGTCGAGGCATTATTTTCGAGCGCTATTCTTCATGCATAAGATCGGGAGTTTCTGGTCGCCAGCCGTGATGAACCTGTTCGCACTTCGGAGCCCCAACCCCGACGCCCTTCGTGAGACCGCCGATCCCGTGGGCCCGAAGAACGATGATCACCTTCAGGCCGTCTGTGAGGAAGCCGAAATGGTCGTCATCGCCCGGGGTGCAAATGGCTCTCTCCAGGGGCGGGCCAGCGAGGTCGCCGGGCTCCTCGCGGGCGATTTCCACGCGCTCGATACGACGAAAGCCGACCATCCAGTGCATCCGTTGTACCAGCCGGCCGATGCTGATCTGATCCCGTGGAGTGCGGACGATCTCGAATCGTGAACCGCCCCAGTATCCACGCTGGTACTCGACTGCAAGTTCTCAATGGCGACCTCGACGCGTCGGCTCGAGCGCCGATCGTCGGCCACGGTTGGCCTTATGAAACAAGAACTGGCGGCGCGAAGGTCGAACTCAATTCGATCCAGTTTGCGTAGGATGGTGACCGGTCAGTACAGATGATCTCGTTATTGGATCAGGAATTTAGAATCGACACAAACGGTATTTGTGAGGTCGTGGTTACAATTACATGGATGAGTGATATGCGAATTGGTGAAGAGATAGTCGCTATGTGTGCTAACTGTGAAGCCGTCTATCCAGCTATCCGGTTCCCCGAGGGGGAAATAAAACGCGTCGGGAGTTATCCTCACTGTCGATGCGGAAGCCAATCGTTTGTCGAACTCGAGAACAGACAGTAAGCAGTATTGTGATGGAATTATTTTGAAAGCGGGAGGCTCACCAGAGTCATAACGGATTCATATTTACACCGTTCTCTGATGGGGGTGTAGATGACCGACACTGAAGCACACGACCGGTACTACCCAGAGGATGATCAAGCCCTGAGCGACGCAATTCTTCAGGTTATCGATGTGCAGAAAGACGAGAGCCTCACGGAGGCCGAGTTCAGACTGTACGATGATATTGACCCAGACGTGCTCAATAATCGCTTTCAGGAGGACGCTCACGGGGAGACGAAAGTCGAGTTTTACACTGGTGGTTTCAAGGTAACACTGTGGGGAGATGCCGTGATCGACATTCATGTTACACCCCAACAAGGCGAGGGGAAAGCCGCAAACGCCTGATCAATTCGTGCGTGAACTGAGACATTGGTTTCATTGATTTCGTTCGAGAAGATGTGGACCTCGAATGGTCAGATGATCAGCACAGATAAAGAAGTCATCTCGCCAATGGTTGTCTACCCGACACTGGCTTCAGAGCGTGTTCTGGACCAGCTCCGGCTACTTATTCGACTGGTCGGTCCGTGACGCGAATCTCGACCCCATCATCCCCCCAGAGTTCGACCTCGATCCCGTCTGTCTCGAACGTCACGGTTGTTCTCGGCTGTGCATCGTGGCGAAAGAGGGAATTGAGGGCGTCAGGGTTTATGTCCTCGTAGAGGACGAAATCTGTTCGCAGGAGGGCTTTCCCTTTACAGTCCTCGATGGCATCGAGTATCGTCTCGGTCAACGAGCGGTCTTGATCAGGCGTGTACGATTCTCGCACCATAGTTGTTTGCTCAGGCTTGTCTTGCATCATGTGCTACTCACACCGCCACAATATTCCGGAGCCATATTCGATGAGGGACTCCTCTGCGTGTTCGAGTTGCGAGTGACCGTAATATCGGATCGTTCTAGTCCGCGCGTCGTAGTCAACGAGTCCAACGTCGTTCAGTTTGGGAAGTGCAATGTGGTGAAGTCGTATCGTAATCCGCGTCTCGTCTGCGTGGTCACGTCGGGCGAGTGCGGTAACAACGTCATCAACAGAGGCGTGATCTTCGGACGCGTTTCTGAAGTATGCAACAACGGACCGACAGTGCTGATTGGCGAGCGCGGACAGAAGAGCGTTTTTTCCTTGGTTCATTGGTAGCGGGTTGATTTTCGGAACACCGGTATATCCGACTCTGAAGAGACCGCTCCACGTGAGACTTCATTTTGTCTATACAACTTCTATTTATGGATTTGAGTTCAGGCCTCCAGCACAGTGAGAGTATTGCCGAGGATTCTACGCGTCCCTCACCGGAGTCGAGTGGCAATTGCCTGCTATGAGATGCCTAGTTCTTCCATTGTCACCTCACTTTGCGAGTTGAAGTCTCACCGGTCGTACGCGATAACCAACGCCTCCTGTTGCTCGCCAGTGAGTGTCGCCTCAGTCGCAGTCTCGACCGGCGTCAGAGCGTGAAACGCCCTGAGCGTGATCGGAATATCCTGTTCACGACAGCAATGTTGGAACTCGGCAATCTCGATTCGTTCGTCACCATGGATATCGACCGTCCACTCCGTATCCGTCCTCTCGCTACGATCAACAGGACTTTTGTCTCGCTCAGCGTATTGAACATGGATGTTTTTACAGCCAGCGCGACATCGTTCGAATCATGGCGACTGAGGCGACCTTCACCGTTCCATCCGATCAGTTCCCCCTCGGCACCGTCTTCACCCAACTCCCGGACGTGACGATCGAACTGGAGCGACTGATTCCTTCACAGGACGTGGCGATTCCCTACTTCTGGGTTCGCGGAACGGAAGTTGACGACATTGAAGCGGCGTTTACCGGTCATCTAGGCGTGAGGGACATCCAACTCGTCGATTCCGTCGAGGACGAGTATCTCCTGCGTGTCGAGTGGTCGCTCGAGTACGACGACGTGCTGAGCGTGCTAACCGAAACCGGCGTTCCGCTCATCGAAGCGACCGTCGCCGCCCCTGCCGCCTACAACGCCTACGCCAACAACAAGGCTGACACGCCCGAACACACGCACAGCCGAGCAAAAATCGTTAGCACCGATGAGTACCACCGTTTCGCTCCGGCTTGTGATCGGTGTAAAGGTGCTACTCGGAATCCCGCGGGTTTCGAGCTCCACCGATCCACGTCTCCCGAACATCATCCAGCGACTCGCCAATTTTCTGTCCTCGATACCCGAAGATGTCATCGTACCCCTCCGCGGACAGCATGATTGGCCAGAACACCTCGTCAGCGGTCAGTTCCCGTCCGTCCACGCTCGCGTAGACGGCCCCTCTGGGAACGCGTTCGAAGTTTTCGACATGTACCTCGTAGGAGGACCCATCAGGCTTCGGAACGGGCTCACTCATGTGGAAGTGTTCCGAATCCACATTGAGTGGGTCGCCGGGAAGCGCGTCCACTCGCTTGAGGAACGAACGGGCCTGATGTTCGGCTGCTTCAGCTATCTCATCGGTGTTTGCTGCGGCGAGTTCGATTTCGACGGTGAACCCACACGCCGTGATCGTCTCTTCGTTTATCCCCCAGTGATCGACGATACGCGGCACGGGTAGTTGCGAGGCCAATGTAAACTCACGCTCCTGAGCACTGTGTATCAGTGCGAACGGCGTCGGTTCCGCAGCAGTGCCGTGTAATGAAAGCGTTGTCCGTCCCTCGACAAACTCGCAGAGTCGGGCTGCGATCCGTTCTTCTCGGTCGCCGTCTGGATCGCCGGGAAAGACTCGGTTGAGATCTGAATCGAGGTAGCGTTCGCCGGCCTCGATCGCCTCTGGGTTGGCAAGAACGAACGCAACGCCTCGTTGCAAGTCGAGGTCGGCCTCGCGCAGGCGGTTCACCGCACGGATACCGCTCCGCTCGTCGCCATGAACGCCGGCAACGACCACCACCTTGGGCTCTCCTGGTCCCCGAACAGTTACATCGAGCGGACCAAAGTCTCCTTCCATGTTCCTGCGGAAATTATCCCGAGCACGGGTTTGGCTCATCTGCTGGCATATACCGGCCCGAACGGTTTCAATTGAGTTCGCACCGTAGGTTAGCCGCTTTCAGTCGAATGTCTAATCAGCATCTATACGAACTCAATTCACGTCACCAGCACGAAACAAACAGTGTTGTCGTGCTAAACTCCTCCTCTGAATCTCACCCAACCTCTGACAGCAGTTCGATAGTTCGTTACGACTCTACGAGATAAGGCGCAAATATCGCATGGAAGGGTTCTCCGAATCTCTCCAATATACGACGCTTCCTCCAACAGCGGAAAATTTATCCGCTGGTTTGTAATGAACTGAAGTAATGGCCGACTCACAGTTGACGGGCGTACTTCAAGAGACCCTTGCTCTCTTCGAAGTGGGAGGAGCGCCCAGGACGACGGCCGAGGTAGCCGACCAGATCAACCTCGACCGCCGGAGGGCCTACGACCGCCTCGAACGCCTCGTTGATCACGGCCGACTCGAAACCAAGAAAGTCGGCGACAATGGACGCGTCTGGTGGCAACCAGCCACCGAGCTCGAGGGGCTCATCACCGACGTCACCAACCGCAGGGAACGCGAACGCGAACTTGAACGCCGCGCCAATCAGCAACAGGTCGTGGCCGATCTCGGGCAATTCGCGCTCGAAAACGACGACCTGGATAAACTCATGGACCGAGCGTCACGCCAGGTGGCAAACGTCCTCGACAATGAGTACTGTAAGGTACTCGACCTCGACCCGGACGCCGAGGAACTCTTGCTCCGCCAGGGCGTCGGTTGGCGAGACGGGATCGTCGGCGAGGCGACCGTCTCCTCGGTCGAAGCGGACTCCCAGGCTGCGTACACGCTGGCGAATAATCACCCGATCATTGTCGAAGACCTTGAGACGGAATCACGCTTTGGCGGTCCCGAGTTGTTGATGAGCCACGACGTCAAGAGCGGTCTCAGCACCATCATCGGCCCGTTCGACGACCCGTGGGGCATCCTCGGCACCCACGACATCGAACAGCGGGAGTACTCCGAAGAGGACGTGACCTTTGTCCAGAGTGTTGCGAACATTCTCGCGGACGCTATCGAACTGCATCAGTACCAGGAGGAACTCGAACAGTTAGTTGCCGACCTCGAGGAGTCCAACGAGCGCTTGGAACAGTTCGCGTACGCAGCCTCTCACGACCTCCAGGAACCACTCCGGATGGTCTCGAGTTACCTGCAATTGCTCGAGCATCGCTACAATGATGCGCTCGATGAAGACGCCGAGGAGTTTCTTGCGTTCGCCGTCGATGGAGCCGACCGGATGCGGAGGATGATTGACGGGTTGCTCCAGTACTCACGGATCGAGACTGAGGGCGAGCCGCTCGAACCAACCGATCTCGATTCGATCCTAGACGATGTCCTCGAAGACCTGCAGTTGCGGATCGAAGAAAGTGACGCTGATGTGACGTCCGATTCGCTTCCGCGAGTCGAGGGTGACGCTAACCAACTCCGGCAAGTGTTCCAGAATCTGCTGGACAACGCAATCGAATACAGCGGCGATGATCCCCCACGTGTTCACATCTCGGTTGAGAAAACGGGAGACAAGTGGATGATTTCGGTGCACGACGAAGGAATCGGTATTGATCCCGGCGACACGAATCGCGTCTTCGAGGTCTTCAATCGACTGCATAGCCACGAGGAGTACGATGGAACCGGCATCGGACTGGCGGTGTGTGAGCGGATCATCGAACGTCATGGCGGTGAGGTCTGGGTTGACTCGAACCCTGGCGAGGGTACGACGTTCTCGTTCACGCTCCCCGACGAGTAGTACGGATTCGGCAACTCGTCCAGTATCTGCTGGATTCAGAGCACGAATGTCGCACGAAATGAGAGCCAATCTAGATGGGGGTGGTCGATCAGTACAGGTGGTATGGTGACCACCGAACGAGAAAAAGATACATCCGACCTTCCCGACAGGTGCAGGCACCATCGTTTTCCGCATATGAGGGGTACGAGCGGCGAGGAAAATCATGAGCAATACACCGACCGACACCGGAACGGACTCCGACGCTGGGTCAGCC
The DNA here is from genome assembly GCF_024204665.1 of Natronosalvus rutilus. Lineage (NCBI taxonomy): Archaea > Methanobacteriati > Methanobacteriota > Halobacteria > Halobacteriales > Natrialbaceae > Natronosalvus > Natronosalvus rutilus. The sequence goes on from NZ_CP100357.1 coordinate 109,461, forward strand.
CGGAACAGGGAGACGCTGAACACAGACATGATGCAGTGGTTGAGCGCCCTTGTCGCCCTGATCGGACTATACCTCGTCGCCTCGCCGTTTATCTTTGAGTCGACAGACGCAGCGACGTGGAACGATACGCTCGTCGGAACAGGTATCTTTCTGCTTGCCGGGTACAACTTCTACCGACTGTCGAAGGATCGATTGGCAAGTGTCGCCGTTGCATCGCTGACTATCTTGCTCGGCCTTTGGACAGCGATCGTCCCATACGTCATGGAGATGGGGAGCAACGAACTTGCAATTGGGACCACACTCTCCGGCCTGGCTGTCGCTGCCCTTTCGGCCTACAACGCATACGCGAACGGGAAAGCCGACGCACCAGACCACGTCCGCACTCGCGCCTGACTCACCTCTTGATGGCTCTTTTCGAGTTCCTGGCGCGCATCATAGCCCGAGTACGATCCGGACCAGACAGGTCTCCTTCTGACAGGGATACCTGATTGTTCCATACGCATGTATTCGTAGCCCTTCTAATCGAGGTCTGGTTAGAATTAAAGAATTTCGAACCCAATCCTGACTGATCCAAATCGGTACTCGGCGGAGGGACAGAGTCAGCCACCGCTGACCGATACACTGGACGACTTTCTCGAGGCGATCGACGTCACACCTTGAATTGATGATCCGTCGGTCGACCGACGGCCCTCTGGAGCTACGTGAATCCAGGGTGTACGTCTACAACTGGGCTCTTTACGTGGCAACTCGACACCGACCGATCGGGATGAGGGGACTCCGACGTTCACTCAGAAAATCATAGCCATTTATGCTAACCCATAGCATGGCTATTGTAATGAGCGCGGGAGACCGTCCGGGGGCTGAGCCATCATTTGATTCGACCACCATCCACCTCCGGAGAACGTACGATTGGTCGGCCACGGCACCAAGTATAGCCGCGATTGAGGCACTCGCCCACCTCGAGAACATCGACCCAACTGAACTCACAACGATTTTCGAGACCACTCTTCACGATCACGTTGACCCGGAGGCGCTCGATACACTCGTTCGAGACGGGAAACTGGGTTCTGTCACCGTTACCATTGATCGGTCTCAACTGCTGTTCGACGGTAACGAACTGGTTGTCTCCGAAGTGAGCACACCGTCATCGGAGTAGCGAAACGCCGGTTGACCGGCCAGTCTATTGAGGCTATGTGAATTAAACGACGGTGCTGTGCTACACGTATCCTCTGTATTGATCATATGACCGTTCGAGATCCACATCTTCTCGGACGAACGAAATCATTGAAACGGCACTGTCTAGTTAAACGATTCTGACGTAGAACAGCGTTTCAGTGACTGTCGTATCCCTACCAATGTATCTGCGGGTCTCAATTCGTCTGAGACGTTTGCTGAAACAGATGAGTTTTCGCTGCTCATGGAACGGAATCTCTTTGTGTCAGATCATCGTTGGTGTTTTCACAATCGACGCTGTCACTCTCTCGTCGTTCTGCCTTGCGCTTTCCCTTATACAGACAGTACCAATGCAACCACTGTCTCAGTTCACGCGCGAAGTGAACATACTCGATACTGCGTTTCGCTTGAAATCAGTCAGCTGAGTCGGTAGTTGCCCGTTGGTCGTCCGTCGACTCTGGCTGTAACTGGCGGACGAGATTCAAATGCATCAAGTGAAGATGCATTCCAATTCCGTACAGGATGGTCCCCAGTCCAACGAATGTAAGCGGCATCAGTATCGACTCGATTGCCTGTGAGGGACTGTCAAGATTTGCGGGAAGGACGACACCAACGGCCAACAGAAACGCAGTGAGGATGATTATCAATCCTATACGGACCGCGCGGGAGTATTTCCCGATCTGTTGAATGCGACTTTCAATCTCCTCTTGGGAGGGTGCTGTCTCACGAGCCATAGCGTATGATTTCTAGCATCGTCCAGGGTATTTAAGCCGACAACACGCTGGTAGCGAGAACCAAAGGGTTGTGAGCGGGTAGGATTAGGTGCGGGTTCTACGTCGACATCATTTCCCGGCAGGATTCGGCACACTCGCGAAGCACGTCGGCACAAACCTGACAGTGTTTTTCATCGTGTTGTTCGCACTCCTCGGCACACTCTTCGCATGCAGCAGCACAGGCTTCTGCAAGTTGCGTGCTGTAGTTCGAGTTCCGTGCCATGAAGCGTGCGTGCAGCGTCGTGAGGTCGGCGACATCCCGACAGAGACGAAGGCATCTGGCCATTTCTTCGCCTTCACCGGCACATTCATCAGCACACCATTCACACGCTTGAGCGGCTTCGAGGCAATTGTCGATGCATTCTCCCATCTGATCGTTCACGTGGTCGATTTGAGTTAACGCCATCACTCACAGTTCCAGCACCCTATAGCGTAAAACCGGGGCTGGAATAGGCAACCGTTCACTGAACACCCAATACTGAGTAATCACCCTTTCCCATATGATCGCCCACTGACTTCTGCCCGTTCTCCCTGTATTCAGCCCGGTCGTTGAAATTTATCAACGATTGAGAGTTTCAACAAAGCTTCTATGAACTGAACCAGGTAACAGGTTGCGAACTCAGAATTTTTCGCCACCGAACACCTGCCACGGTTCCGAGGTAGTTCGCGTCATCGATCTGTTAATGGTGATTGTGAGCGCCTGAGAGGTCTGGATCGATCATAGCGAACTCGTCGGGTGTTTCCTCGAACGCTCGCTTGCACGCTTTCGAACAGAAATAGTATGTATTGTCATCGTAAGTCACGTCTAGGTCATCCTTGTCGGTCCGCATTCCACAGACTGGATCTCGGTACTCTCCGGGGGCTCCCAGACCGCGTCGGTACACATAGAGGAGGAATCCCGAGAGAGCGAACGCGATCAGGTTCAGGTAGAACGTGTAGTTCAATTCGAAATAGGTCTGCTCGCTCGCAGTCATGCCACCGGCGAGATCGGGGACGATCCCCAACGCGTCAAACAGCTGTTCCATGAGAAAACCCGTGAACGCCATCGTCACGAAGAACACGCCGAGAATGTACAGCATCACACTCCAGCCGTAGTACTTCCGGTACACGTTGAGCACGGGGACCGTGATGAGGTCAGCGTAGACGAAGGGATGACACCGGCGAAGCTCACACCTCCACCCCAGAGCGCAACGGCGAACGGGACGTTTCCCATGCTACCAACGAAGCTGATGATGGCGATGGCCACGCCCATGACCGCGTTCTCGGCACTGACGAGCAAGCCGTCGCCCTGGAGGAAGAGCGTGTTCCAGACCCACTGCGGGACGAACACGATGACGAATCCTGAGATCAGAAAGCCCGCTACCACGTCCTTGTAGAGCATCGACCACTCCTTACGATACTGGTTGCCAACCTTGTACCAGCCGCCCCACGACCGCAGTTCGTCCCGCCAGCCACCACTACTGGCCGCCTCCTGCTGATAGGTCTCCATGCACCCCTCCGAACAGAACGTCAGGGTCTCGTCGCCGTCCGTAACGAGTGAATACTTCTCTTTCCCTTCCATCCCACAGGTCGGATCTTCGGTCACGCCATGATCGTGATCTCGCTGATTCAATTCGTTGCGAACCTCTTCGAAGAGGGTCTCCGGAAGCGTCAGGTGGACGATAATCGCCATCACCCCGATGAGGATGACGCCACCGAGTAACTCGGCAACGAGGAACTCCCAGCCCAACAGGATCAGGATCATCAATCCGAGTTCAACGATGAGGTTCGTCGAGGCGAACATGAACGCAAGGAAGGTCACGACGTGGGCACCTTTCTTGAAGAGCCCTTTCCCGATGGCGACGGCACCGAAGCTACAACCGCTGCTGGCAGCGCCGAACAGTGTGGCCTTCGTGACACCGGCGATGTCACCATCACCGAGCATGGCGGCCATTCGCTCTTTCGAGACGTAGACCTGGACGAGACTGGTGATCACTAGCCCCATGATGATCGCCCACGCCGCCGTCCAGAGGAAGCCGACCCCGATCCGGAGGGCCTCGACTACCTCTGTTCCCAGTGTCGCCAACATGATCTGTATTACTGTTCGGTTTTGAGTCGGTCCCGCCGTCGTTGGTATTCCTCGTCGCTCAGGTCGCCGCGTGCGGAGGCGAGTCGAAGCTCCTCGAGTGCAGGGTCAGACGAGTCATCCTGCCTGGTCACCGCCCGATAACCGAGGTAGACGGCCCCGACGATGATGGCGAGGAAGAGGAGTTGCATCCCCACGCCGATGATGAGCATCCACCCGGACACACCATCCGCATTCCACATGCCGTTACCCCACATCCCGCCCATCATCGGTCCAGTCCACATCATGCCAAACCCCATCATGAATATGGGAAAGACAACGAGGGCAGCAACGATTGCAAGGACGACCCAGACAAGTTGCCGATCAGTTGTGTTGGTGGTCATAGTTTTGCCCCTGAGTCGTGTTGAGACACGATCCCTATCTAGAGAAACGGTTGCATGGTTCAATGCCGTTCCCTTATGAAATCAATGTTAATCGCCCCCGGGTATTTCGAATACAATCTTATTTGCCATTGAACGAATGATTTCGATCTGAAACATGGCTCTGGTCGGATGGTTCCGTCCGGTTTCGATAGCCGACCCTTGTGACTCGTACGAGCCGAGCTCTATTGCTACTGCTCGTACGGGACCTCACGTGCCATTCCCGTTTCCATGTGGTAGAGATGGTGACAGTGGAAAAACCACGCACCGGGGTTTTCAGCGACGAAGTCGATTGTGATCTCACCCATGTGATCAGGGACGATGACCGTATCTTTGAGGGCATCACCGACCGTAAAGTTATGTCCGTGGAGGTGCATGGGGTGGCGCATCGGACTTCGGTTCACCATTCGGAAACGGACGTGTTCGCCCTCTTCGATACTGATCGGATCGGCATCCGGATACGCCTGCCCGTCGATGGTCCACTCATCTCCATCCCCACCCATCATTCCTCCGGACAACGTGAGGTCAACCGTTCGATCAGGCTCTCCATCATACGCATCGAGAGAGTCGATCGCGTTGAGGTCCGAGAGTTGGAGCTGACGGGAACCGATTTCACCTTCAGTGACACCCCCATCAGACTGTTCGTAGTCCAGTAATGCCCGGCCAGCCGACGTCGATTCATCGACGGGCCTGATCCGAATCGGCCACGTCCCTGGGGATCGTGCCTCAACGACAACGTCGTATCGTTCTCCTGGGCCGATTTCGAGCGTATCGACGGGGACGGGTTCGACAGCTGAGCCGTCCGTATGAGAAACAGTGAGTTCGTGGTCGTCGATACCGATTTTGTAGGTCGCTGCCGCTGCTGCGTTAATGAGCCGGAGTCTCATCCGGTTGCCCTCTTCAACATCAATGGTTGTCGGTTCGTCCGGGAGGCGTCCATTGATCAGTGTTCCCTCTGCCGGCGGCGCGTCAGGGAATCCCCCACCTCCCATACCGCCCATGCCACCCATTCCGCCTCCATTTCCGCTTGAAGTCTCGACACGTGGTTCAGTTGGGAGATACTCATCCAGGACGAGTGTCGCTTCGGTGTCGTACTCGATGTGCGGCTCTCGCTCTTCGATGATGAGTGGGCCGAGCAGTTCTCGATCCAGTTGCAGACCGACGTGGCTGTGATACCAATGTGTGCCAGCCGGTTCTGCATCGAACTCGTAGACGAAGTCCTCTCCAGGTTCGATCGCGGCCTGGGTGACGCCCGGAACGCCGTCCATCGCGTTATCACCGTCGAGTACCATCCCGTGCCAGTGAATCGTCGTTTCCTCCGGCAGGTCGTTCTCGATGGTGACGCGGACGCGTTCACCTTCCACTGCACGGATCTCGGGGCCTGGATACTCGCCGTTGTACGTCCAGCCGTCGTAGGACTCGTCGGTTGCGACCATCACTTCGCTCTCGGTCGCGCTAAGGTGGTACTCCCGATCCGGGTCGCCGTATTGTGGTTCTGGGAATTCGCGTTCATCCGGTGATGCATCGTCATTGGGTGTGGTATCGAAGCATCCAGCGATCAGGGTTCCACCTGCGATAGCACCGGACCTGAGTACGTCACGTCGACTGATAGTGTAATTTGGTAATTTTGTCATTAAGGCTCTAATTGTGGTAGATCGTGGTTTGCCCCACTGTTCAGTAGTCTTCGTACGGTTCGAACACGCTAAAGTATTGTGCATATTGTTCAATACCAATACCGACGTTGATCAGGTCACCCACCATTGATGACGAATCAAGATACATGTGCGGAACTCACGCCAACACCATTAAGCTCCTTCCTGTAGTAGTGTGGGATATGGGATACACAATACAAAGATCAGTGGCTGGTGACTTCAGTGAAGTCGTAGAGACAACGATTGCTGCCCTCGAAGACGAAGGGTTCGGCGTACTCTGTGATATCGATGTGCAGGCGACCCTCAAAAAGAAACTTGGCGAGGACTTCCGGCAATACAGGATTCTCGGTGCCTGTAACCCAAAACTCGCACACGAGGGATTGACCGACGAGATTGAACTCGGCGCACTTCTCCCGTGTAACGTTATCGTCTACGAAACTGACGATGGAACTGTCGTAGTGAGTGCAGTTGACCCCCACCAACTCGTCGGTATCGCCGATAACGAGACGCTCGGTTCTATCGCAACTGAGGTCCACGATCGATTCGAGCGAACCCTTTCGACTGTCCAAGACGAACTCGAATCCGCGTCGGAGGCCTGATTAGCGATGTCGTCCTCAAACCAGCTCGATACGACGACGCTGCTCCTCCTCCTCGGGGTAATTATCGTACTACCGTTGCTCACGATGGGAATGGGGTTCGGAGGGATGATGGGATACGGTGGAATGATGGGTTGGAACGGGACTACCGGTGGCTGGTGGCCACTTGTCGGAATGATCGTTCCGCTCGTCGTTCTGCTCGTCCTGCTCGGCGGTGGATATCTTCTCTTTCAGCGTGCCACGGCAAACCATCCGGATTCTGCGATGGAGGAGCTACGTAATGCGTATGCTCGTGGCGATCTCACCGACGAAGAGTTTGAAACCCGCCGGGAGAGGCTCGAACGGTCAGAGTAAAGGTATAACGGTGATCACGCTGTAACCAGCTGTCGTTCGACGTAGTAGGATCTTGACTGTGATCCTCTTTTCAGGAAGGCCATTGCCGTTCGTCGGATTCGACGATACCGAGCAACGTTTGTCGACGTTCGCTCAGCGTATCGAGGGTCGAGGCGAACTCTTCGTCGGAAACGGTCGGGATATTAGCTTCGCGGAGAGCGTTTAGATTCGGCGGCGGAGGAACATTGTTTGAGGGATGGATGAAGCTCTCGTGCAGCGTTTCGAGGTAGTTTTCGATGCTTTTGCGGGTGTTCCGGATGACAATTTCACTCGGGCGATGTTCTTTCGGAACACCGAATCGAATGAGCGTCAATGCGTCGTCGAGGGCCGCGATTTCGACGGTTGGAGACCGGTCTGACCGGGCGCTGTGAAAATAGTGAAGAACAGGATAGGCCTTGTGATTCTCCGTGAGGATCGTCAATTGCGTAACGAAACTATTCAATGGCAAGTCGAGCCCCTGAAACTCCTCACCATCCCAGGCCGTTTGAACGATCTCTTCGCTGTGTGTTCCGAATCCGCTGACGTTGTTGGCGAACGCGCGTTTCTGGGTGACTGCATCGAGAACTGACAGCGTATAGGTGACGATCAATGTCACGAAAAGCAATCCACTCCCTGTTGCGAGTATCGTGACAAGCTGCCAGATTCCTTTCCGTGGAGCAAAATCACCGATTCCCAGCGTGAAAACCGTGTATCCGACAAAATAGATCCGGTCAGTCCACGTCACGGGACCGCGGTTGAGTGTATCGATGAGAATATTCTCAGCTCCAGCGAAAATAAGCGTCCATCCACCCCAGAGCAGCACTATCCATCCCACGAGGTTCAACACGAAGATTAACGGTCCCGAGAGGCTGAGTAGCTGTGAGCTTTGGGCGCCAAATAGTCGTAGTGATCGCCACGTCCATGCCATCAACCGAGACGTAAGTGGACCAGCACCACCTTCAACCCAGAGCGTCGTCCAGAGAAGGTCAAGTACGGTCCCGAGCAGCAGAATCGCACCAAGGGCCAGATAAATAGTGTTCATTTCACCTGTGGAGTGTTGTGTTGGTTTATCAGCTGTCGAAAGTCGTCTACTCTAATCAGCCGGTTGTGTGCCTGTAGCTGGTGACACGCCAGGTAAGCTCGGAATGGAGAGATCGACGCGGCGGAGCAGTTGCGCGTTTATTGCGACGATAACGGTACTCAACGACATCAGTAGCGCACCGATGGCGGGCGACAGGAGGATGCCGATCGGTGCGAGGACGCCCGCAGCCAGCGGGATTGCGAAGACGTTGTATCCGGCGGCCCAGACGATGTTCTCCTGCATCTTCCGGTAACTCGCCTTGCTCAGCTTCACGAGACGGGCAACGTCCATCGGATTGTTCTGCACGAGGATGACGTCGGCAGACTGAACAGCGACGTCCGTCCCACTTCCGATAGCGATGCCGACGTCCGCCCGAGTCAGCGCCGGTGCGTCGTTGACACCGTCGCCAACCATTGCCACAAGTTTGCCCTGGTTCTGTAGCTCCTGGACCTTCTCGTCTTTGTCTTCGGGCAGTACCTCCGCGAACACTGTATCAATTCCCAGTTCGTCGGCCACGGCATTAGCCACGTCCCGCGAGTCGCCGGTCAACATCGCTACTTCTATATCGAGTTCGTGGAGCGCATCGACGACTCGGTAGCTCTCTTCCCGGATTACGTCCGCCATGGCGAAGGCGGCGATCGGCTCTCCATTTCGAACGACGTACACGACAGTCTGTCCGTTTTCGCCGGCCTCATCAGCGAACCGTCGCAGATCCGACGAGACATCGGTGTCGAGGTAGGTCAGAAGGTTTGGACCGCCGACGTAGACCTCGTCACCCGAAACCCGCGCGCGAACTCCCCGACCTTTCATCGCTTCGAAACCCTCCGCCTTGGGAACGCTAACACCGCGTTCAGCAGCTGCCTCGCGGATGGCACGGGCAATCATGTGTTCTGAGTCCCCTTCGACCGCAGCTGCGAGAGCCAGCGCCTCCTCGTCGTCGATACTGTCCGCGGTCTCTGTACCGACGACACCGTGTTCGCCCTCGGTGAGCGTCCCAGTCTTGTCGAAGATGATCGCATCTAGGTTTCGCGCTTCTTCCATGGCAATTCGATCCCGCACCAACATCCCATTTCGGGCGGCCAGCGAGGTGTTGATTGCAACCACGAGCGGAATGGCGAGTCCGAGCGCGTGTGGACACGCGATTACAAGGACGGTGACGACTCGCTCAATAACCGCCGCGTCGTTCGACGCGGCGATCGTCCACCCGACGGCAGTCACAGCCGCTGCCGCTACGGCGACGTAGAATAACCAGCCGGCGGCTCGATCGGCGAGGACTTGCGTCTGAGACTTGCTCCCCTGCGCTTCTTCGACGAGACGCATAATCCCCGCGAGAGTCGTCTTCTCACCCGTCGCTTCGATGCGGGCGCGGAGACTGCCGTCGCCGTTGATGGTCCCGCCGATCACCTCGTCGCCTGGCTCCTTCGAAACCGGCATCGACTCGCCGGTGATCATTGATTCGTTCACGTCCGAGTCACCCTCCTCGACAACGCCATCTGCGGGGACGCTGGCACCGGGACGGACGAGAACGAGATCTCCTTCGGAAAGGTCGCTCACCGGGACCTCTTCAGTTTCACCGTCATCGGTGATTCGTTCGGCGGTGTCGGGCATGAGCTGTGCCAGCTCGTCGAGCGCACTCTGTGCTCGCCGAACCGATCGCATTTCGATCCAGTGGCCCAGCAGCATGATGTCGATCAGGGTGACGAGTTCCCAGAAGAACGCCGATTGGGTGGGAAAGACGACGCTCGCCAAACTGTAGACGAACGCGACCGAGATCGCCATCGAGATGAGCGTCATCATCCCCGGTGATCGATCACGCAGTTCGGGGATGGCCATTCGGAGGAACGGGAGGCCACCGTACCCGAAGACGATTACCGCGAAAATTGGGTTAATCCACTCGCTTCCTGGAAACGCCGGGACAGAAAACCCCAGCCATTCCTGGAGCATCTCGCTGTAGAGGAGGACCGGAATCGAGAGCAGCGTCGAAATGAAAAACCGACGGCGGAACATCTCTTCGTGACCTTCGTGCATTCCGCCGTGATCTCCATGGTCGTGACCACCGTCCTCGCGGTCCATTTGGTGTTCGTGTTTATCTTCGATCGTCTGTTCGGCCTCATTCGCGTCCGTAGCCTCCTCCTCAAGCATCGACTGTTCCACTTGCGGTTCTGATTCGTCTTCGGTACTGCCTGTCTCGTCACCGGTTGTGGACTGATGGTCGTGGTTAGGATGGCCTTCAGACGGATTTTCGTCATTCCTTGGCTGGTTGTGATCGTGATCGTCCATGGTTGTCTAAACACTAGAACAGCGGCTGAGGTAATCTGTGTGTTGGCTTGTTATCATAATTTCTCACGGTATTCCTTCTATCAGTATCGGTGATGTTGGTAAATCCGTGCTGAAGATAGAGAAATCGGATACTATACGTAAACGACCACGGGTCGGGTGGCCTGTGGAACGCTCGCTGCTTTCTTTAGAACGGCGGCGCGAAGCCGAACGGACCTGAACGAGCAAGTCCATACCCATTTAGTCCACCGCTGGATCATCGATATCTCTTTCTTGGACCCATACCGTCGAAATTCGGGCCCCCTCGATGCTCGTTACCTCAACGACGTGACCGGCGACCTCGACGCGGTCGCCAGGTTCTGGTGCGCGGTTGAGTTGTTCGAGCACCAGTCCACCGATCGTTTCGACTTCCTTGCTTTCGAAGTCCCCAGCGAGGATATCATTCACTTTCGACAATTGGACTCCGCCGTCAATGTCGTACCCCTCATCGTCGCGCCGCCGTATCGACGGTTCCCGCTTATCGAGATCAAACCCGTCTCGAAGGTCTCCAACGAGGGCCTCAACGATGTCTTCAACCGTTGCAATCCCCTCGAATGCTCCCCACTCGTCGATGACTGCGGCCATCTGCTGTCGATCCTCCCTGAACTGTATCAGGAGGTCGCTAATTGCCATCGTCTCCGGGACGATGCGAATTTCGCGGACGATGTCACCAACTCTCTCGGCATCCCCACCGGTCACCTCTGCTCGCAGCACGTCCTTGACATCGACGAATCCAACCACCTGATCACCGTCGTTGGCATCGAGAACCGGATAGCGCGTGTGTCCGGCCTCTAAAACGATCGAATGCAGTTCGGATAGGGTGGCATCCGCCGGAACGCTCACCACGTCCGGTCGTGGGACCATGACCTCCCGCACCACGATATCGTCGAGGTCGAAGACGCGCTCGATCATCGTCACTTCTGCCACGTCAATGCCCCCTCCCTCACCGGATTGTGTTAGTACCCGAAGGAGTTCCCGCTCACCGAGTGTCTCATCCGTTTCGGAAGCGGGCGGCACACCGAGCGACCGCGTGAACGCGTTGGCCGCCCCGTTGAAGACGACAATGCCCGGATAGAGTAGGTAATAGAAGGCCTTCATTGGCGGGGCGAGGAACAGCGAGAGTCGCTCGGTCTGGGCGATTGCGAGCGTCTTCGGGGCGAGTTCTCCGAAGACGACGTGGAGAAACGTGATGATACTAAAGCCGATTGCGAACGCGACGAGATGGATGAGAGTCGCCGGGAGAACCGATTCCAGGATGGGCTCGATGAGCGCCGCCACTGCGGGTTCGCCGACCCATCCTAATCCGAGCGAGGCGATGGTGATGCCGAGTTGTGTCGTGGCGAGGTAGTTGTCGAGATTCGTCATCACCTCCTGGAGCGTCCCCGAGCCGGGCCGCCCCTCTTCGACGAGCTGGTCGACCGATGTCCCCCGAATCCGAACGAAGGCGAACTCTGCAGCGACAAAAAAGCCGTTTAAGACCACGAGAATCAACGCTAAGGCGAGTTGTGCCGCCGAGAGCGCAACGTCTACCATCGATACTCCCAGAAAGTACTGCCGTTCGATTGTGGTGTGTCCATAGCTATACATCTCGTCCCAATGACTAAAATCCTCTAAGTGGTTCGCGGGTGACCGACTGCTGTCAATGTATTTACCGGTATGTTTCTTTCCAATCGTCCGGGTCCCCTTCACGGAATTCACCCTTGGCATGGCGCTCACGGGGCCAGAAGGTGACGCCCAGCAGTACAACGTAGAACACGCCCACAACGGCAACCACAGCAATCCCGGGGATACGGGCGATTCCAGCGGTTGTCAGCCAGTCCTGGCGCGGCGCGAACGCTGTAATCCTGAAGACCCACGCGATCAATAGGATACTGAGCAGAGCAAGGTACACACGCCGGAGCCGGTTTGCGAGTGCTTCGTAGAACGAGACTTTCAGCGTCGGCCGGCGATAGTCCCTGCTCAGTTCCGCTCGCCAGTCGTGGCTTTCAGTGCCTTGGGACGGGTCGAGGGCGTTTGCGAACAGGTTTTCCTGGATGACTCGAGCGCGAGAGCGAAAGACGTCGTAGTCCCGGTACCGCCGTGCTTCGATGCCCAGAAAGACGGTGACGACGACGATCCCGATCAGCAAGATATAGTGTGGGTTATCGGTACTCGAAAACGCCCACGTCAAGATGGCTGCCATCAGCGTCACCGCCCACGTCGTCGTCTCGTCGAGGCGCTGGCGCCACGTCCCCACTCGGTCGATCTCTCCGCGGTAGGCGTGGGCCATCACCGAACCGAGTCCCGTGCTGTCGTCAACCATTTCGCGGCCGATCTCCCGCTGGTCTGGTGCTGTTGGGTCGACCTCGTCGCTATTCGAGTCGGTCATAGAGGAGAGACATCTCCTCGCTCCATAAGCAGCTATGGTGACTGCGTAATCTGAGTGTCATGTACTGGAGGACATCGAACAGTACGCAGTTGCATGTAGCGGTTGGTTTCGGCCTGAACGTGTGGACTAAACGAGAGTGCCGTGCTGAACTCATTCTCTGTATCTCGCACGACGGTCCTGACTGTATTCTGGTAAGACATTTAGACAATGCTGAATACACAGCGCATATCGGTCACTGATCTTTGAGCAACCCGTGTGGAGACGAATCGGTAGAGACTAGTGGGACTTCAGTTGTGAAGTGCTAAATCTTCGTGTTACTGTGTCTATCGGTCGTAGCCAACAGTTCAGCAGCGAAACGGCACTATTTTTTCGCGTGCGAACCGAGCACACGCACGTGGCAGAATTACTAATTCTCGTGGGATTGCTGGTGGCGGTGTTCGTCGGGTACAATATCGGCGGGTCATCAACCGGTGTTGCCTTCGGTCCGGCAGTTGGCAGCCGGGCCGTCAGAAAAGTCACTGCCGGGACACTGTTTACCGTGTTTGCGTTCCTCGGAGCGTGGACGATTGGACGGAAGGTCATCACGACGATGAGTACCGAAATCGTCGATGCAGCAGCCTTTACACCCGCAGCGAGCGTTGGTGTCCTCTTTTTTACCGGGCTCGCACTCCTGATCTCGAACCTCTACGGTGTCCCGGCGTCAACCTCGATGACAGCCGTCGCAGCAATCGTCGGACTCGGATTGGCAACGGGGACGCTCAACACTGCGCTGATGTTTACCATCCTGTCGGCATGGATCGTCGCCCCACTGATCGCCGTCTTCACAGGTGCGTTTATCGGCAGATATCTGTACCCGCACCTTGACGCCAAATTCGAATTTGGTCGCCTTACGAACCCGTTGATCGCAATCGATACCCAGGGGAGGCTCCCACGGCTATCGGTCAACGATAACGTCTCGCCTCGGGATCTGATCGGGTCGGCGCTTGTGGTGGCAATTGCCTGCTACATGGGGTTCAGTGCCGGGGCCTCGAACGCGGCGAACGCAGTCGCCCCGCTTGTCGGTAACGGTTCCCTTGACCCCAGCCCGGCGATTCTCCTCGCAATCGGGGCCATCAGCGTGGGCGGCTTCACGATTGCCCGGCGGACGCTGGCGACCGTTGGCAACGATATTACTAAGATGCCGATTCTGGCAGCGCTCATTGTTTCGACCGTGGGTGCGACGATTATCACCGTCCTATCGTGGCTCGGAATTCCAGCCAGTCTCGCCGTGAGTACGACCAGTTGTATTATTGGACTCGGGTGGGGCCGTGCAAGCCGAGCGCGGACGCTCGCAGAAATAGTCACACAGTCCCCTGCCGATGAATCCGCTCCAAAGTTTACGACTGGTGCACTCAAACTTCACCCAGTTGAAGGCAACAAGGGGGTCAATTCGGGCCCGACTGTGGGCGAACTCGCTGAAGGCGAGACTCCTCACCCGGACAGACAGCACGCATCCGGGGATGGTGTGTCTAGCATCGGCGAAAAAGACCCAGAAGAACTGTCCGCCGAAGGCCTGTTCCACCACGCAGCGGCAGCTCGCGTCGTGACACTCTGGGTGATCACGCCGATGATGTCGCTCGTGGGGTCCTATGCCTTGTTTTCACTCCTCGGCTAACAGAACACCTCGTCTGTCCATCGGCCTCAGTCGTGGTCAGAGGCACGCCCATCTACAAGAATCGTGCGCGAGTGGTAAGGGTTGGCGTCTTTGATATCAAGACCGCTGTGCTGACTTGATCCTCTGTATGCAGCAGCCTCGAGCTGCCAGAAAAACGATAGTCTGCTGAGCTGGTGCTGCATACAGAGCGCGAATGTCGCACGAAGTGGGAGCCAATCTCTAAACTGACACTTCATGTTGAGTGAAAACACCTGACATGTACTTATATATTGTGTGGTTATCTGAGTGAAAGGAACCCTGCACAGTCTATGGTTTGTGTTGCACTTTCTAACCACCGTTCTATTCAGGGAAGACGATACGTTCAAGAAAGACCTTGATCAATCAGGTATCTAATCCGGTCCAGTTTCATCGGCTTCGAGCTTCAAAGCTATTTTTTTGAACACGGCATTCTCACACGAACATCCGTTCCTCCCGATCGGGAGGACCGTTCCATCGGGTTTCTCTCGTGCGGCATACATTGAGCCACACGTCGTACAGAGCGCTATTGTCCGAGTATCTTCCTTACCAGTGTTACTCATACCGTTACACTTCCAGGCCGTAGTAGAGACCGATTCGTGAAGGCATAAAACGTGAACCCGGCAATTTCAGGGCATCATTACAGTTGATTGGCTGATCGTTATTCACTAACCATTGTGTATCATGCCGTTTGGCTTTATTTATTGCACCGATATTGTGAAACAGATAATGGCAATTGATTCGCCTACCTCCAAGGCAGAGTTAGCACAAGCGCTCACCACCCCCCTACAAAGCGCATACCGGAACGGTGCAGAAGTTGCTACAGGGAGCTACGCGCAAATCCATCACGATGGCTCCGACGCCAAATATATCCGAGTCCAGTCCTACTCTGGGACGTGGAACTATGACAGCGACTGAGTCGGTTCAGACGCGATATGATTGGTCGGATGTGGACCCGAGCATGGCCGTCATCAATGCGCTTGCTTCACTGGAAGACGTACGGCCAGTTAATCTCTCAGACGAAGTGGACGGTACCCTATATGATTTTGTTGACCCAGAAGCGCTTGATGCACTTGTTACCGACAAGAGCACGATCTCGATTTCGTTCATGATCACTGAGTACGAGGTACACATCGACGGAGACAAGTTGCAAGTCTATTACGAGTAAGAGGGCTATTGGAGATCTCAGCGGTCAGTTCGTATCTGTGTGTATCAGTTGGTTCCGGCCTGGGATTGTGAAACAAACGAATCTGCTGTGCTGCATCTATGCTCTATATGCAGCAGGCACCTCCTGTCAATTTCTAAGTGCTTCAACAAAATCTATCCACTCTAACTACACGACCTGCTCATGGCTCAAACTGGCCTAGTTAGGGACTGGCTCTCTAGCCAGCATATCGGTCATCAAGACACCCGTGAGTACCATATCACAGGTGCGCTGAACAGTATAACCTCGAAGTCACCGGCTCTCGTGGTCGACGTCGGCTTGAGCGTGCTCCTCGAGTAACCGTTGAATCCCGGCTCGGATCGCCTGGCTCCGGATGTGGTAGATATCGGCGTCGACGAGCGACTCGAGCGCTTCGAGCTGTTCATCGGTCGCACGGAATGTGACCCGATCGAGCGTCTGACGGGTCTCCAAGCGGGAGTGAGCCGGTTCGGGAATGACGTCATTGGAGGACTGCGATGCCATCGTTACCGCCCCTCCCGTTCGAGGTTTGGAGACCATACCTCTCTCGTGATGTGAGCGACGCAGGTACTCTCGGAAACCATGTGGATGGAAGGGCATCGACGGCAAAAAGGACTCGCGTAGTACGGTGAAAGTGAACCTGCCTCGTGTTCATCGATGCACTAGTATCAGACCACACCCCGTTCGCATAGTCGCCCGAGACGATCCTACCGCTGTAGGTCTGATCATGCACTTCACCCCACCATAATTCGGGCCAGTATAGTCTCCTATTGGCTGTGACCTCCACTTTCGTCCCGAGGCGGACTGTTTCAACCCAGTACAGCGAACGAGCGCGTATGCTCTCGTGCGAGTGGCGTGACTGCGACCTGACCTCCGACTACCGATTCAACGTCAAAAACCGCCGACGGGTTACCCAGCGCGTCGAGTACTTCTGTGAGCGTCACGCCCTTGACCGGATCGAGGAGGCGAACCGGGACCCGTGGCTCGAGATCATGTCGTCGACAAAGCAGTGAGCGGCCGACAACAAAATATCATGCACAAGAATCTAAAATGTCTCCAGAAAATACATTTACTTTCTTCTACAAGTTGGCATCCATGGAAAGAGAACTCGCACTGGTCGTCGCATTCCTGTTAGCAAGCATCTTCGCAATCTTCGTATGGGAATTCGTGGTAGTTGGCGCAATCTGCGACTTCAACGGGAACGCGATCGTCTGCAACTAGCTTATCCACCCGGGGAAACAACCCCGAAACGATGACTCCACGATCGTTCGTCTGCCCGTCACCGGACTGTTCGCACTCGACTGGCGGCGCTGCCGAGTTGGCCGAGCACGTCAACACCGAACATTCTGGCGAGTTCCGACGCAAGGACTGGCCGGCGACCGAGGCGGGACGGGCGTCGCTGGCTCGAGATCGCGTCGAAGACAAGGAGTAGCGTTATCGACCCAAGAACGGGATTAGAAGCACTCCGAAAATCGCTATTGTTCCGAAGATCGCACTAAATGGGCAACTAACATCGAGGAATTCCCTCCGGACCCCTCAACTACGAACGCGATTGCTACGAATAGCATTAGATCGATGCTTAGCACACTCGCCACTGGATTTAACAT
>NZ_CP100358.1 GCF_024204665.1 Natronosalvus rutilus
GCAATCAGAATACGGTCAGACCGCCATCTAACATGGGACGACGAAAGATCACCGAAGAAGCCGAACGGAAGAAGCAGTCCGAAACCGAGCCAGACCAGGACGGCGATCAGCCCGACGGCCGGGACCAGCTCACACAACGGATGCCGACGGACCTCGTCGAGGACGTCGACGACTTCGCCGAGGCTCACGGGATGAGTCGAAACGCCGCGATCAACTTCCTGGTCCGTCAGGCCCTCCCGGAGTAAACTACTCGTACAGTTGTCCCAGGAGGTACACGACCAGGCCCATTACGGCCAGGAAACCAAGATGGACGAATGCGCCCGTCCAGTCCGTGGGAGGGCGCATGAGGGCACCGATAATGAGGTGCGCCCATACCAGAAGCAGGAAGAATAGGACGGCCGCGAGGGTGATCTGGACCAGGACGATCAGCCCGATCACGGACTCCTCGTGCCTTCCAGCATCGAATCGGAGCCTCGGGCCGGGTTGACTCATAGCCATACTTGGTGTTCGTCTACTCAAATATTTAAGGGTTGTCGCGATTGTGCGTTAATTTCACCAGCCAGGTTACTCGTACAGCTTCCCGAGGAGGTACACGGCTGCGACAATCGCGAGCATCACTGGTACCCAGTGACCGAGGTACAGCACTGATCGGGTCTCGAGGAAGATGGAGTTGGCGGTGACAAGCGTCCAGGGCAACAGCATAACGAGCAGGATGATCCCGAGCAGGCCCCGGAGAGTCATAATTGCCTTCACCAGGAAGTCCTCGTGGTCTCCAGCGTCGAACCGGAGCTTTGCATCTGGGAGGTCGGTGCGGTCTCGATCTTCCTGGGTCATAGCCATACTATTCAATCAACCTGTAGCGGTAATAAGAGTTGTCGCAGACATGGGATGAACACGTAGTAAAACGGCATCGGATTCCCCGGCTCTCTATCGGCTGGATAGCGGCCAGTATGAACCCATCGACCACAAAAATGATGTGCAGATTATGGTGTGGAATCGATACTTCTATATTATTTTAATTGTTAGCATTACGTGACGATTAAGGGACAATTGTTATCTGCTCCCGGCAAATATTTCGATAAGAAGGTGTCATATGTCAGTGGAAATTGCAAAAAAAGTAAACTCATTATCTAAGTTGACACTTGGTGCGTGCATCTTATTTAATGACCGAGCCGTGCCGGTTGTGGTGAAAGATATGGAAATGAGTGTGTACGACGATCACGAGACGTTTACTGTTGTACACCGGGCCTTCTGCGATGGTCCCCGCGGAGGGAGCCTGATCCTCGAGGAACTCGACAGTGGGAGATTACGTGTCCTCCGGGAATTCGGTGCCGAAGGGCGAACCGTAACCAATCTTCGTCGCAGCCAGTAACTATGCTCATCCCGTGCCCGCGCCAGCGGTAGCGGATGCCATCGCGGGGGCCATAGTCCATATCGCGTTATGGGATTTATGGGCCGAGTGTGGCGGGCTCCAGTGACCGATCAGGTCTGACAGCTTACCACAGGGATACGACTCGGGAGTAGATCAGTTATCTAAACACGTAACCCCCCGATTTCGGGTAGAAGAACGTATCCGTAAGGTGATCCACGAGACGTTCTCGCCGGCTCGCTCACTCGGCGTCGTCAGCTCCCTCGTGATCGCCCTCGCCGTCGCCCTCACCCCTACCCTCCTCGTCGACGTCAGCGCCAGCATCGCCGTCGACGGGAAGCCGGTGGGCCTCGATGGGCTCGATCACGTTCCCGGTCGCTTGCTGCAGGTCCTCGATGCTCCCGTAGATCGAGACGTGCGGGTCCTCCAGCGGCTCCGGGAACGCCTCACGCCGCCAGTCCACGTAGACGTCGTGCTCGGGGAAGTCGACACCGATGCCCAGGACGTCACCGTTGTACTCGGTCTCGTCGTCCGGGTTCGCGATCACCTGGAACACGTCCACCCCGTAGCCGTCGCCTTCCTCCTTCTGATCCGCACCCTCGCCTTCACCCTCGCCCTCGTCCTCCTCACCGCCGACCTCGTAGCCGGCGAACTCGAGCAGCGAGGCGAACGAATCACCGACCGGTTCGTCCTCGCCGGCCAGGGACTTCGCGATCTCGATGGCCTGGTCTCGCTCACTCTCATCGAGCTCGGCTTTCACCGACGCGGTGCAGATCGCGTGAGCCGACTGCTCACCGTGACCGTCCTCCATCACCTGGCGGACGCACTGATCGTAGGCTTCACCCTTCTGATCCGGGTCGCCCCGAAGTTTCGACCACTTCTCTTTCATGAAACTGTACCACGCGTCCGCCACTGTTTCTTCTGACATGGTTAGGCACTCACCTCCTGGAAGGTCCCCTGGACCGCAGCGGGCCCGGGAGCCTCGCCGAACTCGGCTTTGAACGTCTCGATCATGGTGTGTCGCTCGTTCGGATGCAGGACGAGATCTCCGCCGTACTTCAGGTTCGGGAAGAACTTGGCACTCGCTTCCTCGAGGATATCGTGCATCCGCTCGAGGCTCACCCCGCCTTTCGTCTGCTCTTTCACCCAGGCGCAGGCGTCGGTCTCGCGGTGATCTGACGGGCCGGTCCACTTGAACTTCCGGCCGTCGACGTCGCCCTGTTGTTTGTACGCCTCCTCGCGGGTCTTGTTGAGCACCCGCGCCGACTCCGTCCGCCCGATGGTGTCAGCCACTTCCTGATCGAGGTCGAACCGGTCCTGGAGGTCCTCGGCGATGCTCCCGAGGCTCCACCCTTCCGGTTGCGTCAGCTTCTCCCGGAAGAAGTCCTCGAGCTTCCGTTCCTGGCCCGACGTCAGTGACTGGATGCCATCGAAGATTGCGTCCCCGCGGTCGATCACCGCCTCGATGGCGTCCTGGACGAACTCGGGGACCTGATCGTCGGCGTCCCAGAACGGGTCCGCCTTCGTATCCTCGTCAGCCCACACGATGTGTTCGAAGCCCTCGTCGAGCTTCTCCGTGAGCCGCTCGAGCTCACGGCTGCTAAAATTTCCCAGGGTGGCCTCCGGATCACCCCCGGCCTCCGGGTCGTCAGCGTCGGGAACCTCGCCGTCTGCGTCCTCGCTGAAGAAGCCGCCCCCGCCGGCCTCGGCGTCGGCCGACTCCTCGAAGTCGCCATCAGCGATGTCGACCTCGCCGTCCTCGAGGCGGGCGTCCAGGCCGGCGTCAGCAGCGGCCTGACCCAGGTCGATCTTCGCCTGCCGTTCGTCGGTGTCCTCGTCCTGCTCGGGGACGAACGCCATCCGGTAGTCGGTCAGCCCCATCAGCTTCGCGAGCTCGTCCAGCGGCCCCGTCGATAGGTCGTGATGCCTCGAGGCAACCCCCCGCTCGGTCACCTCGAGTTGCAGGCCCTCGTTGTTGAGCCCGCCGGCGTCCTCGAGCTCGGAGTCGAACACGTCCGTTACCCGCCAGTTCTGCCGGATGTCAGACTTGAACCGCTTTTTCATCTGATCGTCCTGGCCGAGCAACTCGTCGTTCATCAGGTCGATCACCTGGACCTCCGGCGTCGACTGACTCTCGCCGGAGTACTCGTTCATCATGATCTGCTCGCTGTAGGGGTTCTCCTTCGCGTCAGACTCGGCCTTCTTGAAGTTCCGCTCCCAGGTGTCCGGGTTCGTCGTGTGGACGACCATGAACTTGTTTGGATACCGGTCGCTCGAGGGGTCGTAGAACGCCGAGGCGTAGACGTCCATCCAGTGGAGGATGGCCTGCTTCAGCCAGACGTGATGGGTAGGCGAGAGTCCGTCCAGTCCGTTGAGCCGCGGATACCAGAACGCCCAGGTGACGATCTCCTCGTTGAAGTAGTACTTCGTCGGCTTCCGGACGGTGGCCGCGCCGCTCTCTTTCTCGACGAAGTACACCTCCCGAAGCCGGGAGTTGCAGACTTCACAGTGGCCCGGCTCGCGTTCGACCACCGCTGCCTCGTGAGGCGGGCGGTGGACCGGGCAGGCCCACCAGTAGTTGCCCACCCGCCCGTTCGCGTCGACGACCGGGACGATACGCTTCGGGTCGCCCCTGACGAGCTCATCGATCTCCTCGTGGATCATGTCGCCCGGGTCGTAGGTCGGGACGTCACCCTGGGCGATCACGTACCGCCACTTGACGACGTGAAGGCCGACCCCCAGGCGGTTGTGATCGTCCTCGCAGAGTTTGTACAGATCACGAAGCGACTGGCCCTCCTTGTTGACGCTCTCGAACTCGCGTTCGGCCTCTCGCTTCTGTGCCGGGTCCGGATGCCTGACCGGGTGATCGCGGTAGCCCTCGGGGACGTCAGCCGGGTCCGCCGGTGGGGAGGAGACCCCGTCCCGGAGCATTTCACGCCGGGCACACTCGAGGCAGAAGGCGATCTCCTCGTCGTACTCGGCCCCGCAGTCGTCGTCCTCGCACTTGACGGTGAACCGCGGGATCAGGATGGGGAAGTTGTTGAGGAAGGTCTCGTCCCGGAACACGGTCGTCGCCTGGGCGATCTCGTAGCCGTCCAGGCCGAGCGCCTCGATCTGGACTGACCCCAGGGACGTGAAGATATCGTTGAACCGGCGGACCGGGCCCCCCTTCCGGGAGTCGTAGTTCTCCTCCTCGCTCGTCGGGTCCGGCGTTTTAGCCTCCGGATCACTATCGGTTTGTTCGTTCAGGGCTTTCCCGACGGCCTCCGACGCGAGCCCCTCGTCGTAGGGCATTAGCAGGACTGACCGTCCCTGCCCGTCCTGACCGAGGGGCATCACCGGCGAATCTGGATTAGGTGACGAGCTCATGCGCTTGAACCTACCTTTGTACCCATAGCCCGGAGTGATCGGTCGCGTTTAAGTACCACCCTGATCCGCATCGGCGTCTTTCTCCCGCTCAACTTGCTCGAGGTTGTCGATTGGGATGCCAAAATACGAGCTCTCAATCCAGGCCAGCGGGTTCCGACAGTCGTACATGACGAGGAAGTCCTCGGAGGTCTCATACGTCTCGGTCACCGACACCGCCTCGTTCCAGTGTTCCCGCCCTGGTTCGTTTTGATCGTCTGCCTCACCAGCACCCATACCTGATGGTTTGTACGCATACGCCGGCGAACACCGCCGCTCGTCACTCGGCGTCGTCGGCGTCAGCGCCGGCGTCCGTCGGGATCTGCTCACGGACCTCGTCCGGGAGGTCCTCGGGCGAGACGTCGCCCCCGATCACCGCCTCGAGGGTGATCGCCTTCTCCTCCTCGGGAATCGGCTCCATCCGGCCGTAGCGGGCGTTCGCGTTCGCCGTGAAGGAGTAGTCCTTCTCGAAGGAGTCGGCCACCTGGAAGAGAGCCTGGTTGATCGCCGCCCGATGCTCATCGGTCACCCAGTCCGCCATGAACGTCTGGACCTCCACCTCGTACTTGAACGACCGCAGATCAGCCAGGCAGTTCGAGCAGGCCCGCTCACCCGTCTCGAGGCGGATGTACGTGACGTCCTCGTCGGCGTCAGCCTCCGGGACCTTACAGCAGACGCAGAGTTGGTCCTTCACCGCGTACCGCGGGAGCCGGAGGTCGCGGTCGCACTGATCGCACCGGCCCGGGTCGCCATCGACGTCGTCGACGGGCTCGCCGCAGCTCGGGCAGTGCGTCAGATCGGGATGGGCGTCCGGGTGATCGGTCCACTCGAGGTCGTCGTGAGGTGTCTCGTAGTTCATGGTTTCAGCTCCGCTTTCAGTCGGTGTCCCCGCCGGTCACACGCCGGGCAGCTCCATCGCTCGGCGTAGATCCCCAGGCTCGCGTATCGCTTCAGGTCGGTGAACGCACACGCCGGGCATTCGGCTGGTGCGTCCGCGAGGTCGCTCTCGGTGTCGCTGTTGTAGTCGGTCATGTTGGCAGATCGCTCATGTCGTAGTCGCTGTCGGTCACGTTCTCGGTGCTGATCCCGCGCAGACCGATCTCGCAGGAGTCCAGGCGGTCGTCGTGTTTCCCCGTCGGGAAGCCCACCCACTCGTCGATGAACGACTGCCACTTCGCGCCCGCCCGCTCGGCCCGCTCGTCGACGGGCGTGGCCTTCGAAAGCGTGTCGTCGATAATCCGTACCCGGCCACTCTCGAACCGGCCGGCCATCGAAATGATACGCTCCTCCTTCGAGCCGCTCGAGGTCGTCGTCTGGAACCGGAGGTCCTTGTCGCGGGCCTCCTGGACGAGCCACCGCTGGGCCTGGTTACCCTCAACGTTGATCCGGGAGACCGGATGGCCGAAGGTACCCTCGACGTCGCTGACTACCCGGCTGATCCAGGAGATCGCCCGGCTCATCGTGATGCCGCGCTTGCGCTCGAGCTCGACGAGGAAGGTCGTACTCGATGGCGGGTGATCGCCGTACACCGCGACCGACCACCAGTCGCTGTCGCCCACCGCCGCCTTCTCCGGGTCGTCCTCGATGCCGACGTCGACGCCGGCGACGAACCTGACCCCCTGATCGGGGAGGGCAGACCGTGGCTCGAACACGAGTTGGTCGGCGTTGAGGACCTGCCCCTCGAGGGCCCGCGGGTCGTTCTGGTTCTCACGCTTGAACACCAGCGCGGAGCCGTCCTCGCTTTGTACCTCCGTCAGCAGCTTGTCGATCAGGTTCTCGAGCGACCACCGCTCGGGCCACAGGACGTCGACCTCGCGATGGGCATCGATATCCAGGATGGTCTCACGCTGGGCGTCGATCTGCGAGAGCTCGGCCCCGCTGTAGGTGTTGCCGGCGTCAGTCGTGACGGTGAACTCGCCGTTCTCGATCACGCTGTAGTCGCTGATCGCCTGCTTGACTTCGACGTTCCAGTTGGGCGAGTGGATCAGCTTCGAGTAAAGATCCTCTGGGTGCTTCCGGGTCCCTAACACGAGGTAAACGCTGTCCCCGGCCGCCCCCAGGTTCTGGGAGTAGTCCTGGAACTGCGACCATCGCTTTTGCCGCTGGGTCTCCGTCCGTTGCGTCGGCCAGGAGACGATGTCGTCGAAAATCAGCAGGTCGTAGTGGCCGCCCGTGATCTTGCTGTCCATACCCCGGGCAGCGATGGTGGGCTCGGCGTGGTTCGCCGTCCGCCGCAGCGTGAGGTCAGTCGCGGAGTCCTTGTCGATCTGCCGGCCGAAGCGCGGCCCCCACTTGTTGATCGTCTTCCGGCACTGGTTGAGCTTCTCCTTCGCCTTCGACTCCGACTCCATCAGGATGAGAACGCGGACGTTCGGATTCGCCAGCGCCTTCCAGGAGGGGACGATGTGCGAGCCCGTCTCCGATTTGGCGTGGTCACGCGGGTACAGCTTGCACATTCGCTTCGGCTGGCCCGGGTGATCCTCGAGCGCCCGGTACACCTCCGCCATCAGCGAGCGGAGATACCGCGGCGTCATGTACTCGAAGTCGTGCAACGCGATGGACGACAGCGTCGGGCGGGCCAGCGGGTTCTCCTTCGCCAGCTCGATCAGCCGCTGGGACTTCTCCAGCGCCCCGTCGTCAGCGCCCGCACTCATCGGCCGCCGTCACCCCGGTCGTACAGCCCGTCGTTATGAGAGGCGAGCAGCGCCCACGTGTCCGCCTCGAGGTCGCCGCCGGCGTCCTGGAGGAGGCGGGCGACCGTCTCCGACCTGGACCGGTAGCCCCGCGCCTTCGTGAGCTCGTCGAGCGCCTCGATCACCGGCTGACCCAGGGCGAACCAGATGGTGTACGGAGGAGCCCCGCGGTGAAGGGAGACGTGACAGCCCTGGCACAGTGGGACCCAGTTGTCCCGCCGGTCGTGATCGTGATCGCCGTCCATGTGGTGGACCTTCACCTGATCGGTCGACCCACAGTGAAGGCACTGCTCGCCGTACAGTTCGAGGGCCCGATCTCGATACCCGCGCCCGCTCATCTGCCTGTTACCCCCGTCTGCGTTGCGTATGGTTCGTTACCTGACCCATCATGCATTTTTACTCATTATCTCGTGTAAGGGGGGCAGGTCTTTCCCTTTTTCCGTCAGCCGGGCGTGGAGCGCCCACAGGAGCTCCCACCGCCAGTTCACGACGGCCTCGCCGTCCTCACCCGCGACCATCGTCTCCCCCGTCTCCGGGTCACCGAACGGGAGCAGGCCGATGGGCGTCAGCTTGCACAGGACGGTGTTGTCGCAGACGATCAGCGCCGCCCCGCCCTCGAGGGCCGTGTCGACGGACGTGATCTGGCGGACGTGATCGTAGCCGTTGAGGATCACCACCCAATCGTGGCCCTCCTCCTCGAACCGGTCGTACCAGATCCGCTCGAGGCTGGACAGCGGCTCGCCGTGAGCGCCGGGGAGCTCACACGCCAGGGCGTAGGTGACCGGGACGCCACCGAGTTGGTCGATTATCGCTTCGCCCTCGGCCGCCTTCCGTTGTGCCGCCTGCTCACCCATCGGCCCCCTCCTCGTCGTCGCCCCCATCGCCGGCCTCGTAGTCGAAGTCCGGCTCGAGGTCCTCGTCCTCTTTCAGTCCGACCGCGCCATCGTCCAGATCGACGACCAGGAAGCGACGGCTCACCCGCCGGGCGAGCCCGAGCATCGTCTCCCGGTTCTCCTCGGGGAGTTCGTCGAACGGGACGGACGTCCCGTCTTGGGTCTGCCAGCCGGCGTCAGCCGCGGCCTCCTCGTACTGCTCGTGGAGGTATTCAGCGAACGCTTCGACGTCGTCTTCATCCTGCGGTTCGACCATCAGGTCCGTGATTTCTTCGAAGGTCATGGTGTCAGTATGAGTGCTATTAGTGCCCAGCCACCGAGTAAGGTGAGGATGAGCAGGATCTGGAGCCAGAACAACCGGTCTCGGTGTGTCAACCCCCGGGGTAAGACTCCCTTCATCGGCTTCCAGACCCCTCGTTCTCTCCGGTTTCGCCGGTTTCGTCATTCTCTCGCTCGTCAGCGACGTCGAAGCCGGTGTACGACCTCGCCAGTTCGTTGACGATCTCGCCCGCCGTGAGCTCGTCCTCGGTCGGCCGGCCCCGGCTGGTCTTGAGGGTCCCGCCGAGCTCCTTCTCGACAGCCGCGATGGCGTTCTCGAAGTTCTCGATGTGATCCTCGTGGGTGAGGCTGACGGAGACGGTATCAGCCATCGGCCTCTCCCCCCTGATCCTGGTCTTGATCCGAGCCCCACATTGCGGCCGGGTCCGGTTTCGGGGCCTCAACCATCCCCTTCCCGAGCCTGCCGTTGACCGAGTGGTACAGCGCGAAGGCCGTCAGGTCCTCCGGGTAGACCCCCTCGGCCGACCCGTCGGGCTCGGCGATCTTCGCGGCCCACTTCTCGTCACCGGGCGAGCCCCGGTAGGTCCCCGCGTTCGTCCGCTCCATGTCCTCGGGATTCCAGACGTAGAACGCCCGCTCGCCTTTGAAGCGGCCGATCAGGATGGTCTCCATCCCGTAGGCGTCAGCGTAGGCCCGCAGCGCCTCGAGCTCGTCCTCCTGGACGTAGATGTACGGCTCGCTCGTCGTCTTCTCCTCGCCGGCGAACGCGATGCCCTCCTGGGCGAAGGTGACGTCCGGGAGATCGCCGTCGCCGCCGGAGCCGGAAGCGGCCGCCCGCTGCGCCCACCAGTGAGGAGTCTCCTGGAACATACGGACGAACACCCGCTCCTCGCGATCACCCATCGTCCTCACCCCCTCGCCGGTCCTGGATCAGCCGGCACATACCGCAGGGGTAACAGCCCTTCTCGATGGCCTCCGACCGGCTGCTGATCTGGTGACCGGCATCGTGATCGACGTCGTGGAGCGGGTCGCCGCTCTCGTCGAGCTCGTGGTAGGCCCAGGCGTTGTTCTCCGAGCGCCCCTCCGGGTACAGGACGTCGCTGTCCAGTGGCCGGCCGTCCAGCTTCGCGAGGCGGGTCCGGTCGGAGGCTGACTTCCGCCCGCCCGCGGTTCCCGTCGGGCAGGTGTGCTGGCCGACGCTGACCACGACCTTCTCGCAGTCCTCGCAGTACTCGAACGCGTCCCGGATGTCCTCCGGGTAGGATTCGGGCGGGCGGGCCAACTGGTTCACCCCACCACCCCGACTCGGTCCGTCCCTGGCTTCCAGGTCTCCTCGGGAACGCCGGCGTCAGGGAACGGCGTATCCTCGTAGTTGATCGGATGGAGATCAGCCTCGGGCGGTGCTGACGGGTTCTCGGGCAGCCAGTCTCGAAGGCCGGCCTCATCCATCGCGTAGTGATCGCGGGTCCGGTCCTCGATCACGACCAGCCCGTCTTTGAGCGTCGGCCGCCGGTAGGACGTCACCACCTCGAACTGATCGGTCTCGGGCCGCCAGGCGACGAACTGCGCCCACCCCCAGCCGATGTACACGAAGGCGATGTACCCGCCGCTGCCGGTCAGCGCCGCGATCAGCTCCTCTCGGGAGAGGGTCAGCGGGTTCTCGCTCCCCGATGCTACTCCCGAGGGTCCTTCCTCCCCACCCATCATTGGTCGGTCACCTTCGCATGCCAGGGCCTCGGCTGGTACACCTCACCCTGCCGGTACAGCGCGGACAGGGCGTCGAGGACGTCGGGTGTGGTGTAGCCCGTCTCGGCTTTCACCTCGCCGATCACCTCGTCGACGTACACACCGTTGCCGGGCGTCTCGGCATCGAGCCCTCGAACCGCCTCGAGGAGCGTCTCCTGGAGGGGCTTGCTGTCGACGTGATCGCGGCCGGTGTCGCTCATGCCATTTCCTCCAGGCTGACGGCCTCACCTTCGACGCCACAGAACTCGTCCAGGAGCTCCTCGTCCTCGGGCTCCAGGCCCTGGGCGAGCTCGAACTGTTGCGGTTCCTCGTTCGTGAGCCCGAGGCGCTGACTCATCCGCATGTCCGACTCGAGGTTCTGCCTGATCTCCTGCCGGACGGACTTCTCGGTCGTGAGGTCCTCCTGTTGACGGGCCTCGAGGGCCATCTGGTTGAGCCGCTGTCGCTGCTGACGGAGCTCGCGCAGCCGGCTCACCCCGGAGTAGTAGGCGACGTCCAGTTCGCCTATCCAGGTCTCCATCCGGGAAATGTCTGTCTTCACGGTGCTCTCGTTACAATCGAAGTTCTCGGCGATACGGGCGACTGCATCGCTGTACCCGATACCCATTTCGACGAGGAGCCGCCAGGTCTCCTCGCGCCGTGCTCTTAGTTCGTCTCTCATGGTTGTGTTAGTGATCTGCTACCTTTCCGTTGTCGTAGATGAACTCGGTGCGGCCGCCGTGACCGTGGATGGCCACCGCGACCTCCATTCGCGGTCGGATGTCGATGCCGGTGTCAGTGAACTGCAGGTTCTCGTTCTCGTCGTTACGCCACTCGATCACCACCCGGCCGGAGGGGAACTGGGCGAAGTCAGCGACGACGCCCGTCCCGCTCACGCCGGACTGATCCTCACGCCGGAGCATCACGCCCGTCAGCGGACGGCGGTCGCTCGCGATCTGCGTGACGTCCTCGAGGTGAAGGCCCCCGGACTCCTCGTCGGGCCAGTGAAACTCGAGCTCGTTCGCCCCCTCGATCACGGTCACCCCTCGCGGGAACTGGACCGCCGGGAGCGCGGCCGAGGATGGGCTCGCCCGGTAGGAGCCCTTCGTCAGGACGGAGTCGCGGTACTTAGCCATCGGGCGACACCTCCTCGATCTCGATCTTGGTCCCGCCGCCGGCGTCGGCGTCGGCATCGGTGTCGGCCTCACCCTCGCCATCGCCGGCCTCGTCGGTGACGTCGACTCGGATGTACAGCAGCCCGTCTTTCGCCATCGTGACGTCGTGGACGTCGCCGTCGACGGCATCGGTCTCCTCGAGGGCCTCGCTGACAGCCCGGGAGATCTGGCCCGAGCAGTGACCACAGAAGTGGCCGTCGATGAGCGTCACCGCGTGCCCACACCCCCGGCAGGTCATAGCTTCCTCCGTAGATCGTCACCGACGTGCTGGTAGATCACGCCCGCCAGGTCTTTGAGGTCCTCGCGGCCCACCTCGTCGACGTCGAAGTCGAGGTCCTCACCGCCGACCAGGAACGCCAGTTGCAACTCGAGCGGGTCGTCACCCCGGTCCATCGCGAGGAGCTCACCCAGGACGGCGTCGACGCCCTCGACGAACTCGAGGTCGGTCTCCTGGTGGATGCCCTGATCGCGACGGGACTTCGCCCGGGCCGCCGCCAGACACACCTCGGCGAACTCGATGGGCTCGCGGTCTGCCTCGCCCTCATCGTCGACGGCGTCAGCGTCAGCGGTAGCGTCCGGGTCGGGCCGGCTGGTCACCAGGAGGTACGCCAGGTAACCGATGCCGGCCGTGAGCCCCGCGCCCCCGACCAGGCCGATCACGAGCTCATGCATCGGCCGGGACCTCCTCGTCTGGAGCCTCGCCATCGCCCTCGGCGTCCCCGTCGCCGTCAGCGTTGCCGTCGACGTCAGCGTTCTGCGGGGAGTCTCGCTGTCGTTTGGCGGTGTGGATACGGCGTTCGATCACCGGGATGTACGCTTCCTCGAGCTCCCAGAGGCGGGTCTCGCGGCCGAGCTTGACCGCGGCCTCGCCGGTCGCGCCGGAGCCGCCGAACGGGTCGATCACGAGGTCGCCCCGCTCACTCGAACGTTCGATCAGCTCCTCGAGCAGCGCGACGGGCTTCTGCGTCGGGTGGATGGTCTCCTGGTCTTCGACGTCAGACCAGCGGGCCTCGGTGTACTCGAGGACGTCATCCGGGTAGCCATCGAGCGGGCGGGCCCCGTCCCTGACTGCAAAGAGGATGAACTCGTGTTTGTAGCCCCACTTCGGTTTGGAGCCGGTGCCGAAGGCCGCGATCTGTGAGGCGTCCTTCTTGACCCAGACCAGGTAGTTCTGGACCTGCCAGCCGTGGGCCTCGATCACGTCGCGGAAGGGGCCGGCTGTTTTCCAGGAGGCGAAGCAGTACAGGTGCGCCTGGGTTGAGGCAACCCGGTCGAGCTCGGTCATGACGTCGTCCCATAGCTCGAGGGCTTCCTCCTCGTCGTGATCGTTCGCGACGGTCCCGAGGTGTTGGGTCTCCTTCACCCGGCCCATGCTGTCGGAGATATCGATGTTGACTCCGTAGGGCGGGTCGGTGACGATCAGGTCGACCTCGTCGTCCTCGAGGCGATCAGCCATCCCATCGACGCAGTCCTCGTTGAACACCTCCGGCTGGGGAGGCGGGGTCGGAGGGTTATCCCGCGTGGGCGTCACCCGGATCATGTCCAGGTACTCGTCGAGGCTCTCATCCCGGGCATCGAGCATGTCCAGGACCTCGTCACGCCGGCCGTTCTCGACGAGCCAGTCGTACTCGAGGGCGTCAGCCTTGTCCTCGTGCTCGCCGTGGATCTTGTTCATCTTCAGCCGGAGCATCCGGCGGTCGGCCTCGGAAAGATCCTCGCCCAGGACGGGGACCTCCTCGAGCCCGATCTCGTCTGCAGCCTTGAGGCGGTGTTCGCCATCGGAAATGAGCCCGTCAGCGTCAGCCAGGATTGGCGGGCCGACCCATCCGTACTTGCGGATGTTGTTCACCAGCTCGGTGAACATTTCGTCGTCCATTTCGTTCGGGTTGTCGCCGTCGACGTGGAGGTCACCGACAGCGGTCTCGAAGCCCTCCCAGTCCGGGCCGGGTAGATCGGTTAGCTTCACGGCCCCGGATCACCCCGCGTGGAGTCCGGGCCGGGACGGCCGGTGTCAGTACGGTCAGTTGGTATCGCGTTCATGTGTTGCTGGCCTCGCGGGTGTGCGCGTGAAGGCACAAATCCGGCCTCGAAACCGACGGACGGCGTCGGGGTGCCGTTGTAACCTCCCTTCTATCGTCGTCGGAGGTAAGCCGTCTTACCTGACGAGTCAAACACACACCTTACCCTACAGATATGAGAGCCTACAGAAAAAGGTATCTCCGTTGATGGGGGGAGCGTCAGCAGGAACCAGTCGTGGAGGATAAAGCGTCAGCCGTCAGTCGTCAGCGGGTGCGGTAGAAGCCTGGGTGTCTTCGGAGCCGTAGGGGTTCGCGACGTCTTTGCCCTGGGCGTGCCGGACGAAGTACTGGAGGTCGTTGATCGCCTCGGCCCCCTTCTGCGTGAGGCTGTAGGCGTTTGTTCGCTTGTCCCGTTCGGTCTTTTCGACGAGCCCGCGGTCGACGAGCGCGTCGAGGTTCGGGTACAGCCGGCCGTGGTTGACTTCTTTGCCGTAGATCTGCTCGAGGGCCTCCTTGACGGCCAGGCCGTGGGGGATGTCTCCGTGCTGTCGTTCACTGCTTGCGATCACGAGTACGCAGTTCTGTTGGAACGCGGTTAGGTCAATCATGGAACGCGTTAGTTGATTGTAGTACCTTACCAATAAACATTTGGGTATCACTGTGAGGTAATTGTAAGACGTGATAGCGAGGGGTGGATTTGAACCACCGATCTGCGGGTTATGAGCCCACCGGGTACGTTCTGACTACCCTACCTCGCTGCTGCCCGGTCGCCGTGCCCACGCCATTAGGCGATGCGATGTGGTGGTGATTGGATTCGGCCACGGTAGGGCCAGACGTTGGTGCGTCGTGCCGTATCCCGGAGTTGGTTTGCCGGGCCCGATTGGGAGATCACACGGGTACTGTTCGTGGGCCGATAGCGCCGGGTCGTCTGTTGTATTCGCTTACGAATATATAAATATACGTGATTGTCAGGTAGTCGCCCGGCCATCCTCGAGGGAGTCGGGAGCTCGGCGTGCGATGTACTCGTGATCGCAGTGTGCCTTGTAGGTGTAGACGGTCTGGCGTTTGGTCCCGTAGGCGTCAGCGATCAGTTGCGTCGGGACGTCCAGGTCACGCAGGACCATCATGGTGTTCGCAGCGATCACCTTCCCGCGGCCGTACCAGTCGAAATAGGTCTCGGGGAGCCCACGGATGAGTCTGGAGGCGGCTTCGTCGTAGTCAAACCCCAGGCGTTTGCGGGCAACAGGTTGTCGAATCCAGAGGAGGGCCGCGGTTTTGAGCCAGGCCACCCGCCGGAAGGTGAGCCGGAGCTTCGCGTGCCGGCGTGATCGTTCCGAGCAGTCAGCGTCGTGGACGTCGATGGCCCCGCCGTCGATGTTCCCGATTCGGCCCCACCCGTAGGAGTACCCGCAGTCGCAGGTCTCCTCGAGGTCGCTGTACTTGTGAGCGTGAGCGTAGCCGGGGTTGACCCATCGGGCCTTCTTCTGACTGGTTCGGTCCTCGGGTGCGGGCCAGGAGCCCAGGGAGTGCAGGGCCTGATCGCCGAGGGTCTGCCGCCAGTGGTTCGACGTCACCGCGTCTCCGGGAGCGAAAAGGGCCGATGTCTCGGGCCGGGCGTCGACGTACTCTCGGAGCTCGGCCATGTGGGTGAGCCGGCCTTCCGGGTCAGACTCGTCAATCAGGAATTCGTGCGTCTGCATGGAGTCGCGTCGGACTGTCAGTGTTAATAAAGTACCGGTCAGGTAAAACGAATTACTCGGCCCAGGGCCTCGGGAGGTCGATGCCGGTCAGGTGACTACCTGGAGATCGTCGACGGTGTACGCCGGTGACCAGGATGCCTGGCCGACCTTCGCCCGGGTGCGGCCGGTGCTCGTTCCCTCGAGGATCACGCGGCCGCCTCGAGGGCCTTCGAGTTCGGCCCGGGAGCGGATTCGGATGGTTCCCTCGCGTTCGGTGACGTCGTCGACGTCGGTGACGGTCAGCGGCTCGCGGCGATCACCGAATAGGACGCGGTCGCCGGTAGTGAGCTCGCCGACCGTCGGCCGGTGGGTGTAGTGCATCACCGGGCCTCCTCGGGCTCGGGCCGGCTGACCGCGAAGCGGCCGCGGGTTAGATCACGCCGGAGCGCGGTAGCCAGCGCCGTCACCTGGACTCCGTCGGGCCGCTCGTAGGTGACGCTCCCTGCGTCGACGTCGGTAATGACGTGGGTCCGCTTGCGTCCGTACACCGTCTCGATCAGTAGGTCCCCTTCGGTGGGGTTGTACCGTCTCATAGCCTGTTACAACTGGTCGATGGACAGGTGACACCTTAAGGGTTGTCCTACGTGGTTAACCGCAGTCGGGCGGGGATGAGAAGGGAGCCGATCAGGCCCGCTCGATGGGCATCTTTCGCGGGTCGAAGTCAGCCTCGAGGGTGAGGGTAGCGTCGTCTATCTGCTCCTGGAGGAACTCCCGTTCGAACGGGAGGGTGTACTTCGAGCCGAGCTTCTCCGGGTCACCGATGTACACCCAGACTCCCAGCGGGCCTTCGACGCGCTTGTACAGGTGAGGCGTGCCTTCGTACCGGTCGAGATTCCGCAGGCGACCGGTCGTCACCTTGTGGACCTCGCCGCAGACGGTGTGATCCGGGCTCGGGATCAGCGTGGGGAACTGGCCGGTGTCGTCTTTGGTGAAGCCTTTGAGCTCGGCGTCGTAGCCGGAGCCGTTCCGCAGCGTCCCGTACACGAACACGTACTCGATCTCCTCTTGATCTTCCTCGGGCGTCAGCGGGACGATTTCGTGAGGTTCGCCGTCCCAGGAGCCGTCCTCGAGGACGTTCGCGTGGGTTCCGCACACCGGCCGGCCTTCGTCGTCGCGGAAGGTCGCGGTGTGATCGTTCCAGCACAGTTCGCAGAGTGTTTCGTCCGATGTGGTCACATTCATAGCCTGTTACCTCGGTGCAGGTGAACGATAGACCGCGTTCACCTTAAGGGTTGTCGCTCGTGGTTAACCGGCAGAAGAGCCGGCGGGTCCCAGGGCGGATAGGTGTGACAGTCCTGGGCAGTTGAATTATCAGCCGGGGGATGGATAAGAGTGAGCCGTGGGTGTGGAGTGAAAGTGAAAGTGAAACTCCGGTTCGCGATCAGTTGGAGACGGTGCTCCGAAGGAGTACCTCGCCGTCGGCCGTGATCGCCTCGTTCGGCCCGCCGAGCTTGGGGAGGCTCGCCTCGATCTGCTCGCGGTCCTTCTCGGTGGGCGTCAGCGTGCCGGCGGTCGTGTCGTAGACGTTGAAGCGGTCACACGCGCCGGCCGTCTCGCGGGCGGTCGCCTCGTCGGAGCCTTCGACGTAGACCCTCATCCGGGTCGCGCCGGCCCCTTTGTCGGGGAAGCAGGCGGAGTACCAGGTCATGTTAGGCCGCCCCCGTTCCGATGTGGATCAGGCCGCAGTTCTCACAGTCGATGCCGTAGTCAGCGTCGGCCTCGCCCGGGACGTCGGTGACGATGGTGATGGCCCCGCCGCAGTCCATGCAGCCGGAGTCGTTCGGTTCGTCGCGTACTTCGCGCGGTTGTGGTCTCGTTCTCATAGCCTGTTGACCTCAACTAATCGATGGACGGCTTCTACCTTAAGGGTTGTCCTTCGTGGTTAACCGTTGAGTGGTGCGGTTTCGGGGTCGTACATTGGGTGGTCCGGGTTCATGGTGTGATCCCGTAGGGTGAGGATGAGCCGGTCGCAGTACCGGCAGGCCCCGGTCTGATCTGCCAGGTAGTTCGGGTTGACGAGCTCACCGCAGCGGCACTTCGCGATGGGGTACGGCTTCTCCCGGAGGTCGGCATCGGTGAAGTCGGCGAGGCTCTTGACCGTGATCGGGTGACCGTCACCGTCGACGGCGTCGAGTTGCTCGAGGACGTCAGCGCGGTAGGACTGATAGGCCCGGGTGATCCGGTCCCAGGTGTAGCGGTGGCCTTCGGTTGAGGCGTTCGACTCGGCGTCCATCCGGACGGCGTAGTCCCAGGCGTTGCTGTCGACGGAGTCCAGCGCCATCACGACGTCAGGGAACCGGAGGACCGTCTTTTTCACGCCGAAGGCGTGGAGCCGGCATCGGTCTGGCAGCGCCTCGCTCACCTGGAGGATGGTCGACCGGATTTCCTCGTCAGCGTTCCGCCGGCAGACCGAGCCGATGCCGACGTGATCTGACAGCAGGCCGTGCTCGCGGTAGTAGTCCAGGTGCTCGAGGTACTCCGGGACGGTGTAGCCTTGGAGGACACTGACGGGTTCGGCTTCTACGCCGATCTCCTCGGCGAGCTCGAGGCATTCGACGTGGTCACGGATGGTCCACTCCTGGTGTTGGCGGGCGGTCCGGCCGTGCTTTCGCAGGACCTTACTCTCGCACGCCCAGTCCCGCAGCGCGTACCGGTCGATGGTCACGCCGTCGCGTTGCTCGTGTTCGCGGATGAACTCGAGGTACTCCCTGATCGGGTCCTCGTACTCGCTGTTGCCGAGCAGCGTGCTGTAGCCGCCGGAGTCGATGAACCACTCCGGGCCGGGCCAGGGCTTGTTCGCCCGGGTGGCGAACGAGACCATACACGACTCGGGGGCCGGGACGTCACCGAGGGCGAGGGTCTGACCGTGAGCCTCGACGGTGTCGTCGCGTTCGGCTTCGCGTAGCGCCTTCCGGGAGCCGCCGCTCGATACCGTCCAAAAGAACCGCAGGTTGTCGTGAATCATGGGCCGGGGTTCCGCCGTCAGTTCCCGGCGATGTCCCGCGCGATCTCCTCGCGTGGCGTGTCGTCCGTCTTCTTGACGAACCGCTTGGGGTACTCCTTCCCGCAGCCCCGGCAGTCGACGTAGACTTCGTCGGTCGTCTCGGTCTCGTCTTCGGTCCAGTACACCAGCTCCTCCTCATCGCAGCCGGAGCAGGTCGCGTCGGTTAGTGTGTATGCAACGTTCATAGCCTGTTGACCTCTATCTAATCGATGGACGGCTTCTACCTTAAGGGTTGTCCTTCGTGGTTAACCGTAGGGGGAGAAGGCGTCAGGTGACCGCGGGGCTCGCGGCCGGCATGTCCAGGCCCGGCCCGCCGTCGTCGTCGTCGAAGTCGTCCAGGTTCGTCTGGTCAGAATGCAGCCACGGCGTCTCCTCGTCGCAGTACTTCCCCCGGCCACGGCGAAAAAATCGGGCCCGGCAGGGCTTCGAGCAGAACCGGAGCATTTCCTTGTTGTTGTGCCCGAAGCCCAGGGAGATTCGCTTCTGTACACGGTCGCCCCGGGGGATCACCTCGAGGTCGAGCTCACAATACTGGCAGACGTCGCGGTCCTCGGGAGCAATCAGGGCCCCGTTGTTGACCGTATCGAGTTCTCGTTGAGTCTCTCGCATAGCCTGTTACCTCGAGCTCGTCCATGCACGAGCCCCGCTTTAAGGGTTGTCCCTCGTAGTTATCCGCCACGGGTGGCGGTTTCCAGAAGTCGGCCGGCTGGTCGCTGAAGTATAGCCTGGGGATCAGGCCGCGTCCGCGGTGACGTTGAGCGCCTGGAAGCGGCCGTCCTCGGTGACGGTCACCGTCCCGATCTCGAGCCGGCGGGTCTCGTCGGGGGTCGCCTTGGCCGCCCCGATCAGGTCCGAAAAGTCCTCCCGGCCGTGGAGGGCGTTCTCCGCGCGGTCCAGGACGGTGTACGGGAGCGTCTCGTCCTCGAGCGTGAGGAACGCCCACTCGTCGACCTCGTCGTAGATCAGGACCGCGTCGACGTCGACGGTCATGCGTTACCCCGCCGTCGCTCCTCGAGGTCCTGCCTGACCATGACCTCGAGCGTGGGCATCTGTCGGATGGTGGCGTTGACCGCCTCCTTCATCGCGTTGTGCGGGCGGTCGAGCGGCCGGCGGTCGTCACACTTCTGGAGTTGCTCCATTACCACGGCGTAGGCCCGGGCGTGATCGCCCTGCTGGTGAGCTCCGGGAGCCGCCATGTACGTGAAGGGTCGGTCTCCCCGCATTCACGCCTCCAGGTAGTACTCCGCGAATTCTTCGAATTGGCCGTCCTCGCGGAGGGTTGCGAACCAGGTCATTCGCTCGCTGACGAGCGTACCGGCCATCTTCGGGACGTTGTCGTAGCTGACCGTGACGTCGGTGTGGGCCAGGACGCTCCAGGCGTCCATGAGACTTCGGCCGTCGGCCTTCTCTTCCATCCGGCGGAAGCGCGGGCCCGCCAGGCGTTCGACTTCGTCCAGGAGTTGCTCGGTCAGTTCGTCGTCGTTCCGTGGGATTTCTGGGTCTGCGTTCATAGCCTGTTGACCTCAACTAATCCATAGACAGCTTCTGCCTTAAGGGTTGTCCTTCGTGGTTAACCGCGGGCCAAAAAAAGAGGCGGGTCAGTGGTGAGCGAGACTAATGCCGGGTCTCGAAGTAGCTGACGGCCTGGGACACCATGTCCGAGGTGCAGTAGCTGACGTAATCGCCCAGTGGGCCACTATCGGGCGACCAATCACCGCTGGGCGAATCCCCGCGGCAGAAGCTGCTCGCGAAGACGTCCTCCATCGCGGTGAGGGTCTTCTTCCCGCCCGCGCTGGTGACGTAGTTGTCGTTGCCGTTGTGGATGCCCTCGGCGAGCTCCCAGTCGCGGTCCGTGTCGTAGATGTCCGTTCCCGGTGGCGTGTTGACCGTCTGCCAGTGGCCGTCGTCCCGGCACCGGATCAGCGTGTGAACCAGCATGGACGTGAGTCGGCCGACGCAGTAGTCAGCAATCCGAACCCGGGCGTGAGCGTAGTCGTTGGAGTGCTGGTCACCGGCGACCTTGTCGGCAATGATCGGGTGCCACCTGCTCGAGGACATGGCCGGGTCGGTCCGCGGCCCGTCGTGGTGTTCGTCGCTTCCGGAGCCCTCCCAGTCGCTCATCTGGTTCTGGTGGACGTCACCTACGTCCCACACGTAGGTCACGTTGTCACCGAGCGAGGTCGTGTTGAGGGCGTCGTCGAGGACGTCCAGCGTGGGCTCGTAGATCGCGTAGCTGTTATCGCCCCATCCCGTGTGACCGTCGTAGTCTTCGAACCAGCCCCCGTCGTACTCGTAGAAGTACGCCGTGGCTCCCATGAGATAGTTCGACTTGCTGACGAGGTCCGAGATCACTTTCTGGCAGTGATCGGCCTCGGCGTCGATGAACTCATCGAAGGGGGTGTAATCCCCGAGATGCGATTCGGGAATCATCACTCGGAACGTCGCGCTGGAGTCGTGACTCGTGTCGCCAGCGTCGACGTATTTGGTGTGGAGATTCACGTCGAGGTCGTAGGGTGACTTCGACGCTGTTGCGTTGCCGGTAGTTCCGATCAGGCCCGCGCCTGCAAGTGTCGATACCGCTGCGGTCTTTCGAAGGAAGTTTCGTCTTTCCATTGACGTGTCGCTGTCGCGTAATTTGGTCTTAGAGCGATTCTTCTGACGTTCTGACTCTCTCATAGCCTGTTACCTCACCTGCAACCAGTGCATGGACAGAGGGTGTATTAAGCGTTGTCGTTCGTGGTTAACCGTATAGTAATTGTCATATCTGTGAGGAGGAATACCAGACACCAGACCGCGAAAAAATGGGCTCAACGGCGGGCCGCCCGCCGCGTTCAGTGATTACCTGAAGTAATCGGCCGCATCGCGGATGAGGAATGACGTGCAGGCCGTGATCTGCCGAAGGTACTCGTCACCGAGCTGGTAGTCGCTGGGCACGGTGCTGCCCCCGCAGCTCCCGTCCTCGTTGTTCATCTCCGGCTTCGAGTAGATCCCCATCGCCGTGGGGGCCCACTTGTCGCCCGAGGTGTTCACCGACCTCGCGGCTTCGTAGTGGTAGGTGTTCCCTCGGTCGGGAACATTCTCATAGAGGTCGTTCCACTCGCCGAAAGCATTGACTCGCGTGAGTGCCATGAGCGCCCCTCGAGTCAGCCGTCCCGTGACGACCTCCCCGTTGGTAACGCGGACGTGCATGTTGTTGTGACCGAGCCCGTCGTCTCCGGGGAAGCCGGTGATCGGCGGGTAAATGTCGCTGCTCGTGAGCGCAGGGTCACAGACGTTGACGAGGTTCTCCGCGCACTGAACGTTGCAGTCCCCGCCGTAGCTGTCGACTTCGTCGCAGTTCCAGACCTTGATCCGGTCGTTGCCATCAGTCCAGTGATCGCTGATGATGCCGTCAAGTTCCTGGAGGGAGATGTCCCAGCTCATTGACGAGTCGTGGTCGTAACAGTAGAGCGCCAGACCGTCGAAGTCGGAATCGCCAGCAAGATTCCAGTAATCACCGAACGTGTCCTCGGCGTGGTCGAAGGCGGTCTGGGCGTTGTTGTTCTCGTAGCGAGCCATCAACTGAATCTTGGCGACGTTCGCGCCTGACGTGTTGCCCCAGGTGGCGCTGTCAATGAAGTTGAAGTTGGTGCTCGCGGCCGCCGTTCCCACGATACCAATAGTTGCTCCCGATGCCGCTGCCGCTCGAAGGAAGTTCCGTCGATTGATGTTGTTGTCAGATCCTTTCATGGATTCTTCTAACCGCTGTAATTTGTTCGCAGAGCTATTCTCCGCCGTATCTGACTCTCTCATAGCCTGTTACCTCACCTGCAACCAGTGCATGGACCGGGGGTATATTAAGCGTTGTCCCACGTGGTTAACCGTATAGTAGCTGTCATATTTCTTCTTGTGTATGCTTACCTGTATGGTATATTTGCTTACGGATATCCACGTAGGACAACCCTTAAGGGGACGTCTGTCCTCGGACGTGGGGGAGTTCGACTTCCGACCACCGCGCGGTTCCGCTGTATAGAAGTCGGAAATTCGCTATTCGCCCGATTTCACGGGGGACAGACCCCAAAAGTACCGTTTCCGTTTGATTCCTCGCCAGGGGGTATCATACACGGAGGGGCTCCGTCGGCACTCGAGGCGAACGTGCGCGACTGTGGGCCCGCTGTCGGTCGGCAGAATTCGGGGAGGACAGGCCGCGAGAAGGCGGGTCTCGTCGTCAGTCCGGGCGGTCCCGGCCGACGTATTCGAATTCGATCACCCACACCACTTTCTCGGGGTCCCAGGAGCCCTCACCGTACACGAGCTCGTAGCCGGCCCGGAAGTCAGCGAGGTCCTCGTAGTCACCCTCCGCCCGGGCGTCCTCGTCGGTCATGTCCCCGAGCGCCTGCTGGTAGACGTCGTCGACGCGAATGTAGCAGTCAGCCTCGTCGTGACTCGTGAACATTTCCGTCGACGCGATGTACACGCCGTCCGGTTTGGCCTGCCGGCGTTCCCATTCCCGACGGGTGACGGTTTTCGAGCCCGACCTGATCTGCTCCATGTGGTAGTCCTTGAATAGCATTTACCTGACCACCATCGATGGCCCGCCTTCTTCAAATTCCTCCTCGTGATCGCACCATTCGCATTCCGCGGCCTTCACTCGGAAGAACGCAGAAAGCTCGGTCGGGACCAGGTAGTGGTGATCGCGGTCGCAGGCCCACTCCTGGTAGCGGGTTAGGTTGAACCGCTCGGCGAGGGTGTGAACGAAGCGTGGAGGTTTCATCGGTCGACCTCACCTCGCGGAGCCCCGCAGTGCGGGCAGGGGCCGGGCTCGTCCGTGATCGCGACGTCCTCGAGGAACTCCCGGTCGTCCCGGGTCTCGTGGCTCCCGCTGACCTCGAGCTCGAAGCAGCCGTTCGGACACGAGAGGTCGATGGTGGTGTCAGTCTGCATCGACCTCACCTCCGTCGGCCGGCGTCGGCTCGCCGTAGCTGTTGAGCGTCGGCTCGTCCGCGGTGAGCAGGTGTTCGCAAAGCGACTTCGCCATCGTGACGGGGACGGCGTTGCCGATCTGCTTGACCGTCTCGGTTTTGTTCCCGGCGATGTCGTATTCGTCAGGGAAGCCCATCGCCGCAGCGAGCTCGCGCGGCTCCAGCATTCGGAACCGAATATCCAGGCCCCACGGGTAGTGTTCGGGCAGGACCAGCGCCAGGCTGTCCCGGGCCGTGATCGTCGGCATCGGGTCCTCGAGCGAGCGGGCCCCGGAGTTGCCGTGGTACTGTACCAGGTAGGGCGTGACGACGTGGCCGTCGGTGTTTTTCGCCGTGACGGTGTGGAGCGGTCGGTCCTCGGGGTCGTAGGCGGGGTTCGAGTGAAGCCCGCGGTAGGCCCCGTTCCGCGGCAGGACGAACGGCCGGGGCTCGATTTTGCTGATCGCCCCGCGGGTCGCGATGGTCGGGACGCCTTCCTCGGTGACGTCCTTCGGGAGCGCGTTCGATTGCTGACCGAGCAGGTACGGAGTTGCCAGGGCGAACGTCGGGTTCGTCCTGATCGTCCCCATCGGCTCGTCGACTGACTGGTGAGCGTCTGACCGGCCGTAGTACTTCACGAGGAAGGGCTCGCCCCGTTCGGCGACGACCTCCTCGGTGACGTCCTCGAGGGCGACCGGCTCCTGTTGCATCGCTTCGACGTCGGCTTTCGTGAGCTCGGCGACGGCCTCGGCGAACGGCTCGAGATCGGCCGCGCCGTGCCGGCGGATGCCGTCAGCGATACGCTGCATCGTGTTGTTCACCAGCGGCCGGTCGCGCGTCCAGATGCTCTCGCCCGGGTCCGACCAGTCGATCACCTCCGCGGCCGCCCGCCAGGGCTCGGTCCCCGGCTCCTCGCCATCGCGACTGTGCGTCGGTTCGGGGAAGGTAGCCCGCGCCCCGAGCCGCCCGATCACGAATAGCCGTTCCCTCGAGGTGGCCTCGCCGTAGTCGGCCGCGTTGAGCACGCGCCAGTCGACGCTGTAGCCGATGGCGTGCAGCGCCGTCACCCAGGCGTCGAATAGCTCACCGTTCCGGGTCGGCTGGCCGTCCTCGTCGACGGGGCCCCAGCTTTCGAGCTCCTTGACGTTCTCGACGAGGATGGTTTGCGGCCGGATCTTCTGTGCCCAGTCGACGATGTGCCAGGGGGAAGCCCGCTTTTGCTCGTCGACGGGCTTGCCGCCCCGGGCGTTGCTGAAGTGGGTACACTCGGGAGCGCCCACGAGGATCTTGACCTCGCCCGGCGTTACGACGTTCGGCGGGTGCAGCTCCTCCACCTTCGCGTTCCGGTGTTCGGCCCACTCGTGGTTTTGCTGATGGGTCTCGATGGCGGTCGTCCAGTGGTTGACCGCGACCAGGTCGACCTCGCGGCCCAGCCCTTCACACGCCAGGGCCAGCCCGGTCGATAGCCCGCCGGCCCCGCAAAAGAGGTCGACGGCCGTCACGGCGTCGTCGGCGTCACTCATCGCCGGCTTCCTCCTCGAGGGCGTCGGCCAGCGCGGAGATCTCCGGCTTCGTGAACGGGCCCCCGCAGTCGAACGCTTCCCGGGGCTCGAAGTCGGCGTCGTACTCCTTGAATAGCAGGTTGAGCACCTCGAAGCTCACCCGCCCGTTCGAGGCGTTCTCGAGCTTCTTGCCGGTCAGCGCGTAGTACGCACGGTTCTTCTCGTACTTTCGAAGCGGCCGGTAGCCGCCCCGGACGTCTGACTCGATCAGCCGACGGATCTGCTTTCGGAGCCCGCTGACCGTCGACGGCTCGAGGTCGTCGTCGTCAGTTGGCATCGGCTTTCACCTCCCCGCCGTGCTCCCGGAGGAGCGCGGTGACGTCCGCCTCCGATAGCTGGTCGCCGTCGGTGATCGCCCCCCAGGGAACCTCGCCGATGTCGAGACGGTACAGCAGGTCGAACGGGTACAGCTTCGTCAGCGGGAACGGATGCTTTTCGGCGAAGCCGTACAGATCAGTGCTCGCGACCTGGGCCTTGTTGTTGCTGCTCATCGACTGGAACTGGATGTACTCGCCTCCGTAGCCGATCTCGCCCAGGATGTTCCGCTCACCGTCGAAGCGGGTCAGCATCAGGTACAGGTACTGGCCGCGTTCCTGCAGGTGGAAACGGATGGTTTTCGTCTCGTAGCTCGTCTCGCTGACGGTCACCTCGTACAGTGACGGGAGGTCCGTCTCGTCGACGTCGTCGACGCTGACCGGCCCGCCTTCCTGAAGGGCCTCGGCCGCGGACGGATCAGCGCCCAGGGCGTAGGTCTCCTCCTCACTCATCGTCCTCACCCCCCTCTGCGTCGACTGTTACCGGGTCGGCCTTCCGGCAGCACTCCTTGCAGTCCTCACCGTCGACGTAGGCGGCTCCCTCCTGGACGGGCGTCCCGCGCCCGGTCGGGTAGAAGCCGTACTTCCCGCAGAGACTGCGGCCGTCCTCGCCGAAGATGTGCTGGACGTGGGCGTTCCCTGGCGCACCCCAAAGGAGGTCGGGCGTCTCCAGGACGCCGGCCTCGTCGATGGCGATGGCGAGCTTCCGGGCCCGGTCAGGACTGAAGCCGTCGAGCTTCGAGAGTCGGGCGGGCGAGTAGCCGGCCGGGATGTCGGTCACGACCTCACGCAGCTCCTCGGTGCTGTCGAACTCGCCGGCGATCACCGCGGCCGTCGCCTCACCGATGCCGTTGACTTCCTCGAGGCGATCAGCGAGCTCACTCATCGCCATCGCCCCCTGCGGTCTCGTAGTTGATCTGGACCATCCCCGGGACCTCCAGGCCGCCGGCTTGTTCAACGCCGGCGTCGATGAGCGCCTCCCCGACGGCCTCGAAGTCGACGTCGTCGGCATCGGCCTCGATCACGAAGTGACCGCCCCCGTTCTGGTAGTGGGTCACGCTGTCCGGGTCAGCGCCCTCGATCTGCTCAACCGCCTCGGTGACGTCGGACTTACTCATCGTCACCACCGTCCTCGAGGTCGTCCAGGTAGCCGCGCATGCAGTCAGCCGAGCAAAGGTAGCTCGTCACGACACCCAGGCCGTCGTCCGGCTCGTGTACGTGGGTGAAGAAGGGCGTCTCGCCCGCCTCTTTCGCCTCGAGATCGCCGTGCCAGATTTCGTCGGCGAACTCGTGATCGCACTCGGGGCCTTTACACGTCAGCGCCATTAGGCATCGCCCTCCTCGTCCGCCTCGTCTGGCTGGAGGGCCCGAAGCCGGTCGGTCCATCCGTTCTCCTCGGCCATCGTCAGCGCCGCCTCGAAGTCAGCGGCCGCCTCCTCGGCGTCCTCGCCGCGGCCCTCGAGGAGGAGCTCGTCCTGATCGCGGGTGGCGGTGCCGCGCTTGACCTTCGCCCGGACCTTCACGCCGTGATCGAGGGGCTCCTTCCGGCCGGCCTCGTACTCGAGTGAGTCGGTGTCGTCGCCGTCGGTGAGGGTCGCCTGGTTCTGGTTCGGTTCGTCCGTCGTGTCGTGATTGCCTGTTACCATGTTTGGGTCTGCGTCTGCGGTTGATTCGCTCGCGTTACTCATCGACGAGGGCTTCCTCGGCCTTGCACACCCGCTTGAAGCGGGTGCTGTCCGGCTCCGCCCCCTCCGGGTGATGCCGCGCCTTCAGCTTCCGGGCGACCGTGCTCACGATCTCCGGGTCGGCGTCGGGTGCCACGCCCAGGACCTCGTGAGGTGGCTCCTCGGCGACGACGGCGTCGTCGTCCGCTGCCGGGAGAGCCGCCGCAGCGAACTGCGACTGCCCGGTTTTCACCTTCCGGTCGCCGGCCTTCCGGGTCTCCTTCATCCACATGAATACCTCCCTGACGTTGTCGCGGAGGTGGGTGTAGTCGTCACACCCCACCACGAACTGATCGCCGTCCTTCGTCCACCGGAGAACGAAGCCGGGGTCGTCAGGGCGGGCGTTGTGCAGCGGGAGCCCGTTCGATTTGGTGTGGCCGTTCCCGATGGATGCCCGGAACTTGTCAGCGCCCAGGCGGTCCATTTCGCGGGCGAGCTGCTTGGTCGTCTGCCCGAGGTTCGCCTGGTAGGCGCTCGTCGACGAGCGCTTCCCTTCGGGCGTCCGCGGGAGCTCTGGTGGCCAGTCGATGCCGGTGTCAGTCATCGGCCGGCTCGCCTCCGAAGCTGT
This sequence comes from Natronosalvus rutilus, assembly GCF_024204665.1. Taxonomy (NCBI): domain Archaea; kingdom Methanobacteriati; phylum Methanobacteriota; class Halobacteria; order Halobacteriales; family Natrialbaceae; genus Natronosalvus; species Natronosalvus rutilus. The sequence goes on from NZ_CP100358.1 coordinate 27,409, forward strand.
CCAGGCCGGACTGATCCTCCTCGCGTTCCTCCTCGTCTTCTTCCTCGGGGACCTCCGTGTGCGGGAGGATCACCTCGTTGACGAACTTGGCGAACTTCTCGGTGTCCAGGTCCCAGGCCGCGACGTAGCCCGACCGGGTGACCATCATTTTGGTGATGTACCCCTCGAAGTTGCCCTCGAGCCCGAGCTGGTTGCTCGCGGAATCGCCCAGGGTGTCGTTGAGGACGTCCGAGTTACCGTACAGGGTGCCGCGGACGAAGCCCTCGGGCCCGAGCGCCCACTCCGAAGCGTCCGGATAGGCGTCACGGAGCGAGATCAGGTCGACCTCGGCCCGCGTGATCCGGGCGGTCCCCTGCTCGGCGATCAGGTAAAAGACGAACTCGCCGACTGACCGCTCGGCGACCACGTACCGGTTCGGGACGCAAATCCAGTTCGTCTGGTGGGCCTCTTTCCTACGGGCGCTTACTGTCCCGATCTCGTTGTTCTCACCGTCCACCCGAGTCTTGTCGACTTCGATGGCTTCCTCGCGGGCCGCTTTCCCGCTGGTCGCGATGTACTCGCCCTCGAGGTCGCGATGGGTGTCGGTCGCTTGAATCACTGTCGCGAGCTCGAACTCGCCCTCCATGCGGGTGTACCCCGCCGTAGTGGGCTCGCCGAACTCGCACCATTCGTCTTCGGGGATGCCGATCACCCCGCTGTTTAGGTCTGGCATGACCAGTAAGACAACGAACTTACACCCTTATAAAATTACCTGACATAGCCCAATAAGCACTCTCGGGCATTGTCTCAACTTGTAAGAAGGGGTCCGCAGTTACGCTCGCTCGCCCGTGTGGTCGAAGTGATCCTCCCAGGACATGACCGCCGGCGGGTACTCGATGGCGTCGTTGTCACCGTCACCGTAGCCGGTCCAGCCCGTGCGTTCGGCCTCGGTCAGCAGGTGATCGAAGCGCGTCGTGATGAGTGCGGCCGTCCCCGCGCCCAGGAAGTCCCGGAAGCGGTAGATCGTGACGTCCGCCCCGCTGTCGGTCGTGAGGTGGGTCGCCATCGTCAGAACACCTCCTCGGCCGGCTTCATGCCGACGAGTCGCTCGTCGAGCGTGGCTCCGTTGACCGCCTGCTTTTGCGACCATCGGTTCGAGCCCAGGCGGGCCCGTCCCTGGATCACGTACCTCGTGAACTCTCCCTCGGCCCGCTTGATCTTGCAGATTCGGAGCTCGCGCCCCGCGCCCACGAACGTCTGATCTGCCTGTACTTCCCGGCCGGCCGGTGTCGTCTCGGTTTCGGTCGTCATAGCCTGTTGACCTCAACTAATCGATGGACGGCTTCTACCTTAAGGGTTGTCGTTCGTGTTTAACCGTGCCGTCAGTCGAAAAAGAGGTGGTCAGATCAGTACGGCTTGAGTCCGACCGCGCAGGCGAAGCACGCCCCGGCTGGGGAGTGCTTGCTGTACCAGTCACCGCAGGTACACTGCTGTACCTCACCCTCGCCGTGAAGTTCCTCGGCCTCCTCGCGGGACTTTGGCGGTGATGCTCGGCGTGGCATCTACTGCGCCCCCGTGTTGATCGTCACCGAGACGACGCTGCCGTCGTGTTTCCCGGGGACGTACTTCACCTGGCCCGCTTGCTCGAGGGGTTCGTCGACGGTCAGGTGGCCGGCGTCGACGGCGTCGTCGACGCGGTCCTGGATGGTCGCCAGCGCCCCGACCGGGATGTCCGGCCGTTCCTGGTTCATCACCGCGAAGGGGCCGTCCGCATCAGGGTACACTCCGAAGGTGAGCTCGCGTTCGTTCGTTGCTGCGTCGTGTTCTGTCATAGCCTGTTGACCTCAACTAATCGATGGACAGCTTCTACCTTAAGGGTTGTCCTTCGTGGTTAAGCGTGGGTGAGAAGGGAAGCTGACCGGTGAGGAGAGGTGGGAGGAAGGGAAGGTGTGACAGTCCTCCTCGGAATCCGGCCTCGATCACGGAGGCAACGACGGTGCCGAAGGCGAAAACACCCCGGCGAGTGAAAAGAGAACCGCGGGTACTATCAACGTAATCCTACCCAGGGAGCTCACCGTGAGGGACCTCCCCCGGAACAACTCCGTAACAGCACTGTTTCGACCCTTGTTACCGCGGGGGAGTGACGTCCCCGGGAGCAACCCCGTAACACCGCTGATCCAACCTCGTAACACGACTGTTACACCCCAGGAAAGTGACTTGTCATAGAATCCGCGGAGTAACAGCGTTGTTACGGAGTTGGTGGCCCGGGACGGTACTACCGTACCCTACTTTCGTAGAAAGTCCGGTCCGGTCCCGTTGCTAACTGTTACAGCTTGTATCAATAGCGGTTATATGCAACCACTATCTCATTACCGGGGCTTATCTTGGGTTCGTGGGTGTGGCTCGGTTTTCGGTGTCTCTGTAACGCCTTACGGGGGGGTCCCTGTAACAACGCTGTTACGGGGTTGTGTCGGGGTGGGTTCGTCCACTCGTGGTGAGTCCTGTATATCCTCCGGTTCCGGCTCCTCCTCCTTCTGGGGAGAGTCAGCCGGTGGCGTTCCGGCTTTCCGGGCCTGGGCGATCTGCGTCTGGACGCTCTTGACGAGCTCGTCGTCGTCGAGCGTGATCTGCACCTCCTTCCCGAGTGTGTCAGTGTTCGGCGTGACGATCACGTCGTGAGCCTCCGCGGCTTCCCGGCTCGCCTCGAGGCGCTCGGGCGTCGGGTTGTGATCGTCCGGGACGGCGTACAGCACCTTCCGGCGTTCCTCGTCGAGTGTCCCGCAGTCAGTCATAGCAGGGTCACCCGGTCAGGGTCGGCCAGCTTCACCATCTTGAACGTTGAGCTGCTGTCCGGCGTCGGCTTCTCGTGGTACTCGAAGGCACCGCCGGTGATATGCTCACGGCCGGCGGAGTCGGTGACCTCCTCAACTTCCTCGGTCTCGGTGACCGAGAGCTTCGCGAGGGCCTTCATCGCCCGGTACACTTCGGCGTTGTGCAGGGTCTCACCGGTCGCCGCCTGCAGGTCGACTTTCAGGGCGATCTTGTTGTAGCGCCCGCGGGTGTGGTTCGTCGAGATCACCTGGCCGGCCTGGACGTGTTGTGACCAGTCCCCCCAGTGCTCGAAGATCGTCACCGCCCGCAGTTTCGAGGTGTTGCCCGCGAGAAGGTCCTGGCGTTCGTCCTCACTCATCGAGGCGTACTTCTCGAGGATGGTCATATCCTCGTAGTAGTTCCCTGATCGCGGGTCCGTCGGGTCGTCCCCGTCGAGGCGGGCCTGGACGTCGTTGAGGGTCGCGGTCAGTCCGCGGATGGTCTCCTGTTGTTCACTGACGTCGCTCGCCAGGTCTCGGGTAACCTGTTGCCAGCCGCGGACCTCGTCGCGAAGGTCCTGGACCTCCTCTTTGAGCTCGTCCGGCGTCAGTTCATCGCACGGTTCATCCTGGCCCTGGCCCTCGATCTCCTCGAGTGTATCGAGCGAGTCGAGGAAGGACCGGTCGTCGTCCGTCAGATTGTCCGCTGTCATGTCCTGTTACCTCACGAACACGGGCCGCGTGACGGAGACGGGAGGATAGGTTTATAAACCGCGAAACCGAAAAACCACCCGGCGAGACGGCGAGGTCCCGGCGGTGGGCTTCCCGTTCTCCAAACTTGTACTGCGCGACCATTTGTGTTCAGTTCCAACTGTGCTTGCCGCATCTATATATATCTACCTAACAGGTCAAACGCTCGCATTACCGATTATGCATTCGTGAGAACGAGAGAAGTATCTAACCGAAAAGGCCGTCGTTGGCCGGTGTACGGCGTGTTATTTCGGGAATTCCAGGAAAAGGTCGCGAGTCACCGGATCAACGGTGATCGTCACCTTAACCCCCTTGGCCCCTTCGTCTCCGTAGCCGAGGTCCTCCTCGATGCACTCCGGCGGGATGGTCAGCAGGACCGTCCCGTGGGAGTTTTCGCGGATTTTCCGGCTCCCCCGAGCCTTCGCCCCCTGGTTGTAGTACCGGCGGGTGTCCGCGGTGATCGCGAGCTCCCGCTCGTCCGGGAGGCTGAAGATCGCTGCATGTTCGCCCACATCGAAGGGCGTATTCTCGAGCGTATCCGGCGGGATGGAGACGCTTAGGCTGTTTCCAGATTGGTACAATTCTTTCTTTGCGAGGATGATCCTACGCTCGTCGTCAGGCATATCTGCGACCTGTGGTTGTCCTGTGCTCATCGTACTGTCACACCTATATCGTATCAATCAGTTGGTCGTCAACGTAGTTATATGCTGGGTACCATCTGTAAATACTGATAACGGATCTGTACATATTTGGTTAAGTAATTTGGATTAGATGACTGGTTAGGTATATGTGGGACAAGTATCTTATAGGACGGCTTACAATGGACCGATATGGCGAAGGACAGCCTGCTCGGGCGGGTGAAACGACAGATCGTCACCTGGGGATGGAAGCTCCAGCGCACCTACCGTGACGACCACGGAGCCTACTGCGTCAGGGCCACCTACCGTGGCCAGACCTTCTACTGCGTGGCGAAGGAGACTGCTCACCAGGGCCTGGCATCCTTCGGCCCGCGAGTCACGAAACGGGCCGCTGATACCGATAGCCTCCTGGTCGAATTCTTCGGAGAGGAGCCCCGCTTAGGCGAGGCATACGTGTTCGACCCCGCGTTCGTCCTCGAGGTCGCTGACGAAAGCCGGGGGGCATCGAAAAAGGGCCAGATCACCACCTGGTATGAGCTCCCGCTCGATCACGGAGCCATCCTCGGTGACGTCGTGAGCGGTCGCGATGAACCTGATCGGGACGTCAACGAACACAAACCGCGTCCCGTGAAAATTACCGATTACTGACTCGCCGGCCCTTCGCCGTCGGTCTCATCGTGGTCCTTTAGGTCGCCTCGAGAGATCCGGTTGATTTCGTCCATGTCTTCGTGAATCCAGGCGAACACTTCCTCGGCTGCTTCCAAGAAGTCAACCATCACGTCGTCAGTTATCCCGACGTCAACCGTTTTTTCGTCCCCGATGAACCGGACTTTCTTTATATCCTCGGCGCTGTCAAACAACTCGATCTCCCGGACCCACCTGACCGACTCATCCGGTTCGTCGTCTGGCCTGTTACCTCTCATCGATTTACTCCTCGCCCGTGATCTCGCGTTGCCACTGTTTGAACGCTTCCCGTCGGGCCTCGTTATCCTCGCGCATCTGCTGCTCGAGGGGGATGGGTTCGGCATCCCGGAGCTTCTCAAGTTCGTCCTCGGCCTCGGCCTCGATTTCGTCGCGGGTGGCCATCGGTCTATCCCTCAACCCACCAGACTCGGGCGTTCGCTCCGACCTTCTTCGTGAGCACGCGGTCGTCCTCGGCGAGCTCGTGGAGTCGGTTGTGGGCGGTCGGCTTCGAGCAGCCGACTCGCTGGGCGACTTCCTTGTTGGTGAGCGGCTCCGGGTGAGCCTCGAGCAGCGCGTCGACGACGTCGTCGTCGCTGTACTTATCCTTGAACTTCCCGCCTTCGCCGTGTTCGACGTTTCCTCGGACTTTGCTTTCTGTCATACAGCGTCCCATACGGTTATCCACGTAATAAAGCCTGCGGTTAACCACGAGGACAATCCTTAAGAACGCCGGCATCGTTGTCACGGCCATATGTCGATCACTCACCCGACCAGTTCGGCTGCCTCGGTACTGACCGATGGCGACACCGAGCTCGTCCAGGAGCTCGAGGAAGCGGCCACTGACCGATGGGGAGACGAGTGGGCGATCTCCATCCGGCGGTGGTCTGACGGCTCCGCGCAGATCTACGCCGAGCACCTCGTCGGACTGACCGAGGACGGCCATCGCGAGAAAGAGCGGTTGTGGCCCGATGGGGACGGCGGCTTCCTCCACGACGCCGTCACCGTCGAACGGCCGGCGACCGTCAGCCACGACGTGATCGAGGAGCAGGTGCGCTCCGAATAAAATCGTGGGGCCGCGGTGGCCCTACGCGAAGTACAGCCCCCGGAAGCAAGTCGGGCACACTACCCGGACGCTTCCGTAGCGGGTTTTCACGTCCCGCCAGTCGCTTTGTTCGAACGGCCCTTCTTTGGCCGCGTTGTACTCCTTGCCGCATCCGTCACATATTGTCATAGCCTGTTTCACCTCCTGCATGCATTGCATGGACAGTATGTACCTTAAGGGTTGTCCTTCGTGTTTAACGGTCACGCATTGCGGTTTCGGTGTTCGAACCGCGACGACGACGGGCCGCGGTGGCCCGTCAGTTGTTCCGGATCAGCTTCCGGTGGCACTTGTCGCAGAGTGTCTCGAGCGTTTCATCGTAGCCGGGGACGTCGTAGCGCCCCGCCCAGAATCTGTCGCCGAGGAACTGGTTGTACACCTTTCCGCATGCGTCACAATCTGTCATAGCCTGTTTGTCACCTCCTGCATGCATTCGATGGACAGTATGTGCCTTAAGGGTTGTCCTTCGTGTTTAACGGTCACGTCTGGCGTTTTTGCTGGCTTGTTAGCACGGTTAACCACGAAGGACAACCCTTATTATAACCCGTGTGTATGGACTACTTGGAGGTCAACAGGCTATGAGACACAACGGAAGCAGCCCATTTACGCACGGAATGGAGATCGAACAATTCCCCGGGGCCTGCCCGCGGGAGGTTCGCAACTACACGATGAACAACGACCGCGGCGAGCTCACTGACTGGCACAACGACATGAGCGGCCCGCGGGAGACCAGCATCGGGGCATACAAGAACTGCAAGACCATCCTCAACCGGTTTTACGCCGACACCCGCGACGAGGATATCACCTGGGACTGGCACGCCAGTCACGAAGGGGCCGGCGCAGGAAGCCACGTCCACCTCTGTGTGGCCGGTGACGTGTTCGACGACCCGATCACGGCCTGGACTATCAGCTACAACACCGTGGCCGAAGTCTTCCCCTTCCTGGCCCCCTTCTTCTGTCACAACTGGGAGGAGGGATTCCGGGACGGGAGCCAGCGCGGGTACGGCAGCAGCCTCAACGTCGAGCACTGGGCCGAAGGTCAGCTCACCCGGTACAGTCAGGACAGCATCGAAAGTCACGTTAACCGCCCGCGGAGCTTCAACCGAAGCTACAACAGCGTGACCTTCAACCCCGCGGCCGGGAACAAGCCGGTGACCATCGAACTCCGGGCGAACGACGCCCACCCCGCGATGGCACTCAACGGCCTGCTCCTCATCCGCCGGCTGACCGGCCGAGCCATCGAGGGCGGCTGGTCACCGAAGCTGGAGAACCACCGCGCGACCCTCGAGGCGTGCTACGAGACGATTTACCGACGCGCGGCTGACGTCGGCCTGCTCACCGCGATGAAGGAGCAGATCCCGGGCGGGATCACCTTCCAGGAGGACCGCGGCCTCCCGGGCATCGACAAGCGCGAATTCGACACCATGTGGGAGGTACTCCGGGCGATCATGGTAGCCTTCCCGCAAACCCCCGGCACCTGGCGCAAGCGCAGCCACATTCTGGTCCGCAGCGGCCGGGATGAATACGGCCCACAGAACAACCCCGACGCACTCTGGAACTTCGACGCCCCGCGCGGGGAGTTCGAATGGGACCACGGCCCGGAGCAGGAGGACTAAGCCGATGTGTTGGATGAGCGTTTACCGCGGTGAGGATGCGGTTTCGCAGGCGCTGACGGCTTGCCAGGAGAACGAACAACACTCGGGCGGGCATTCGTGGGGCTTCGCGGCCGTCACTGACGACGGCCTCGAGATCGGGCACGGCCTCGGTGAGATTCCCCCGTATGTCTCTTCGGTGTGTGACGGCTCCGAACTGGCCCTGGGCCACACGCGGCACGCCACCCGCGGGGAGATCACCCTGGAGAACGCCCACCCGTTCCCGGTGTACGACGCCGAGGGTGAGGCGGTCGCGGCCCTGGCTCACAACGGCACCTGGTACGAAGCCCCGGACGACGGCCGGTGTGACAGCTACCACATTGCCCGGCTGCTCGAGACGATGTACCGTCACAACGACGAACCGTTCGAGGACGTCGTCAGGGACGCCGGTGAGATAACCGGCGAGACCATCACCGTGATCCATCGCGACGGCCGGGCGTTCGCATACGCCGGCCGCTTCGGAATCACCACTGACGGTGAGGCAGCGATCAGGAGCTCGGGCGAGGAGCCGATACGGCCCGGCCGGGTGGTCGAACTCTAAGCGGCCCGCGGCCCGCGGCCCGCGGCTCGACCAGCGAACCTCTTTTCTCGGCTGTTACCACGGTTAACCACGAACGACAACCCTTAAGGTATAACGGGTATATGGACTGCATGTAGGAGGTCAACAGGCTATGAACGGAACTACTACGAAACGACTGGAGGACCGGACGACTGAATTCATGCACGCGCTGGCCGCGGCCGACGTCGACGCCGCCAATATCTCGGCTGACCGCAGCGGGGCCGGCATGATGGTACACACCTGGCTCCCCGAGGCGGACCTCGAGGCAGCCGAGGAGATCGCCGGCGACCACGGCTTCGAACTGTACGGCGAGACCCTCACCGAACTGAAGGCGAAGTACAACCGCGCGGCCGCAGATCAGGGCCGGAAGCGATACCGCTTCGAAGCCGAGGAGGGGGCCTAAGATGAACGCCGAACAACACCCGCTCGACTCGGACGACCGCGAGAAGACGGTCACCCACGAGGACGTCGACGTCCGGGCAACGATCAGCGCGGACGGGAAGCGCGTCCGGCTGACGGTGACCGACCAGGACGGTGACCGCGAGCGGTACCAGCTCCGAGGGCTCACCCTCAACGGGACGCCCATCCGGGCCGGCCAGCCACTCTCGCTGTACGGCGTCGACGCCGTGATCGAATGGCAGAACGGCGGGCTCGGTCTGTACCCCGGCGTGAACGTGATCGTCTCCCGGGACGACTAGCGCCGGCCACCCGGTGCTCACCACGCCCCGGCCGCACTGCCGGGCCAGGTTCTGGCTCGCCATCGGTCTCATGCTGATCCCGCCCGCCGGCCTCGCGCTGGCGGTGGCACTGCTCACGTAACTCCTTTTCACCCGTCCACGGTTAACCACGAGGCACAACCCTTAAGGTGTACCCCGTCCATGCAATGAATGCAGGAGGTAACAGGCAACATGGCAACCGCATACCGACACTTACCGGCCAAAGCGCCGGTCGACCGTATCGAACAGCACGACGACGTCCCGCAGATCCCAGGCCCCTGGGAGCTCATCGAGGACCCATCTGACCGCCCCTTCGACGCCCGGGCCGCCTGGGCTCACCGTGAGACCGGCCAGATCGTCGCCGTAGTCAAGAACGTCCGACCGACCCAGATGCACACCCCGGAGACGTCCCGCGACGACACCGGGTACAACGCCCGGGTGTACCGCCCTGACACCACCGGCGAACGCGACCTCTCCAGTGAGCTCGGCTCGAAGGACGCCGCCTGGGTCAGCGCCATCCGCTTCATGGCGAAGTACCCTGCCGGCGACTACGAAATCCCCGAACTGGACACCTGGGACTACGGCACCACGGTGGAGTGGTAACGATGAGCGACGACTTCCCCACCCCCGACGGCGTCGAGCTCGCTGACGAGACGGAGCGACCGGGCGAGCCGCTGTACCCCGGCACTCACACCATCGTCGACCGGGAGAATGAAGCGTTGACCCAGGGCGAGGTGATCCAGGTCTGGTTCGAAACCTACGCTGACGGGTTCGGCACCGAGCTCGTCACCGCGGAGCTCCTGGTGATCGGTGACGACGGCGAAGGCGATATCTTCGCCGTCCCAGCCCACCAGGACTTCTCCGACACCTCGAGGGTGTACCGCCTCGCCGGCGATCTCGAAACCATCCAGGCCGGGTACGTGATCCCCGTCCCAGACTACGACCACGAGGAGGGCGTCCTGACGGTCACCCGCGAAGTGATGGTCCAAGGTAACCCGAAAAACGACCTCATCGAAGCCCGCAGCCAGGGAATTGAGGGGTTCTGGACCCACAACGGCAGGGAGCTATGAGCCGTCAGAACACCCCCGACACGGAGGGATACCCCCCTAAAACCACCACCAGGATTAATAACAATGGTTCACCTACGCGAGATAAGTGTGATGAACGTGTCGCTCACAGAACACCGGCTCGAAAACCTGCACACGGCAGCCATCCTGACCGCGTTCGGCGTGATCGGGGTCGGGTTCGTTGGTGTTCTCAACCACATGATCGGCATCCCGGTCATCGCAGTGTGCCTGCTCGTGATCGGGTACACGACCCTCAAGCTGGCGGAATTCGAAGACTGACGACGCGCCGACCGGGTCACGAGCTCGAACGCCCGCCCGGCCGCCTCGAGGAGCAGGTGATCCCGGCATGAACGGGTACGACCTGGCCGACGCGATCTCCGGTCACGACGCTGCCGAGCTCGTCGACTTCACCCGCGACGGGTACCGACGGATTATCGCCCTCGCCCACACTTCCCGGGCGAAGTACCGCCTGATCGACCTCGCGGAGCAGGCCGGCTTCGATGTTACTGTCGCCGGTGAGCTCGACGAGGAAACGCGAGCCTATCGGCTCACGTTGATGGTTCCTCAGAAGGTCCGGGAAGGAGGTAACAGGCTATGAAACTTCCTTCGGACCGCATCCTCACTATACCGGGTGGAAGTAAAAAGCCTGCGTCACGTCAGGCAAACGTGAGACCAGTACGCGGCCACAGTGACGTCGGCTGCCTCGCCGGTGGTCGCGATGAGTGAGACTGCAACCCCCGGGTCCGGCCCCCCAGATCACCGGAAGCACGCCGACTGGGTCGCGATCACGAACTGCCACGGTACCCAGCGCCGAATCCATAAGGTGAAGGGCAACCCCGGCCCGGGCGAAATCCAGAACGGTGACGAGGTGGAGGTCGCCTGTAAAACCTCCCTCGTCGGGAGTGAGTCCTCCTGGAAGGCAAAGCCCGCTGCCGTGTTCCCGCCCGGGTACCATCCGCTTTGTGACTGCCCGGAGTGCTTCGGTGAGGAGATCGGTGAAACCGATGGCGACGGGCGGGGCCAGGGCCAGGATCAGTAGGACAGGTTGAGCGCCTCCACGATCACGTCCTGGGCCGTCTTTACGTACCGCGCGACCTGGTGATCGTGGAAGTTCTCCGGGTCCAGGCGTTTCTTCGGGTAGTACCGCTCCTGGAGCCGCTGACAGTGCTCGAGCTTGATCTCGCGCATGGTCCGCTCCTGGAGGTTCCCGTGCATGTGCCGCCGCTCGTACCACTGACGGGCATCGTCCTGGAACACCCGCAGATCTCCCTCCATTTCGAGGTACTTCTTCAGGCTGATCGACCGCTTCTCACAGAGTCCCGCCAGGAACTCACTCGCGACTATCCACCACCAGTCGTTGCCCTTCGACCGGTGAACCTCACCGAAGTCGACCAGGACCGATGCCGTGTTCCAGGTCTCCGGCCCCGCTTTCCCGAGCTCCTCCTGGAGCCGGGAGTGCGTGACCATCGGAGGGTCGCCGTTGACGATCACGAAGTACGCCTCGCTCACTTCCTCGAGGGTGACGTCCCGCTCGGTCGCGATCTCCTGGAGCTCCTCCAGTTCCTCGGAAAACAGCGCCTCGAACCGGGCGAACTGCGGCCCCGGCCCATCGTCTCGCTTCGGGCTCATCACGACAGCCATGTCCCCGTGGTGAGCGTGATCGCCCCGACACCCAGGAGGAACGCCCCCAGGAAGTGCCACGGCTCCCACCTGATCGTCTTTAGCGCGATGCTCTTTTCGTACTCGTCAGCGTCGTGAGAGAGTGACCGCAGGAACGGCCGGCCGAAAAGTGCGTACCCGACCAGGCCAGCCCCCGAGAAGAAGCCGATGGCCTCGTAGCCGATCAGGTAGGCCACGGTGACCAGGATGCCAGAACCGATGCCGATAACGTGAGCGTGAAACTCGTTTACCGAGATCGGGTGATCGATCACCGGAACACGGTACAGGACGTCGTCGCCCGCCCGAAGCCGGTCCTCGAGCTCGGCCGGCTGGCGGTCGTCGACCTCACTCATCCTCCTCGCCTCCGTCTGGAAAGAGGTCGCCCCCGTCGTCCCGGACGATATCGTCGTCCAGGTGTGTCTCAATCCGGTGTAGCGCCCGCTGGGTCGAATGGGCGTGCTGGGCAACCCGCGCCTCGAGGTGCTCGATGGAGGTCCCGTTCTGCTCGGATTGGTCTTTGACCGAGTGAATCTCCGCTGATAAGGATTCGATGTCTTCTTCCGCCCGCTGTATCTCGGTCGCCCGCTGGGAGACGGCTCCCCGGTCAGAATCGTCGTCCGGGTGGCCGAAAAGCCGCGTCGTGAGCTGCACAAATCCCCGGTCCAGATCGCTGATCGCCTTCCCGTTCTTGTCGATGTCCTCCTGTTGTTTCCCGTCCCGCCGGTACAGAAAGCCAGCTCCCGTACTGGCCAGGCCGATCACCCCGAGAAGAGCCGCGAGAAAGAGATTGGGGTCTTGCATCAGGTAACCCACCCTACGAGTATGGTATTACACATGACTTACACGGGAAAAGGAAGTCCCCGAGTATTTACTTTTCCGTACCTGGAGGTCTCGAACCGATGGGGTTGAGGTGGGCCAAAAAACAGCGATCTGCCGCTTGTGAAGGCTACTCCGTGGTGGTGTGGTCGTGTTCGACCTCGGAGAAGTCCGGGTCGTGGTGATCGTTCCCGTGCGGGCTCGGTGCGTAGGCGTCCTCCATCGCCGGCCCGCCGAAGAAGATCCCCTTCTCGCTAATCATATCTATCGAACTGGCGACACTGCCCGTCCCGTTCGTGAAGTTGATCCAACTCCCGGAAAACAGGTTGACGGTATCCGCGGTCGCGTTATGGGCGTTGATCCAGGAGCCCCGCGTGGCCTCGATAGACCGACTGCCAGTGTTGACCGCTGATCCACCGGAGAAGTTGATCCGGGCCCCCTCGTAGGCGAGTACTCCCTGGACGCTTGCGCCGTCCACTGACGCACCCGAGGCGTTTACCGTCGACCCTCGGTTCGCGACGATACCGTCCCCGTTCGAATCGGTCAGATCAGCGTTGTGGACGTTGATCGTCGAGGCGTAGTCCGCCCGGACGTTATCGGCGTTCGTCGAAGCCCGCGCATCGTGAGCGTTGATCGTCGACGACCGAGTCGCCTCGATGCCGGTCTGGCTGCAGAGATTGGCTTCCCCGTTGTGGAAGTTGATCGTCGACCCCTCGTAGGCGAATACACCGGCGAAATCCGCGGAGCTGCAGTAGGCTCCGGTCGCGTGAACTATCGAACCGTTCTGGGCCGCGATGCCGTCCGTTCCCGCCGAACTGCAGTCGGCGTTCCGGGCCGACACCAGCGACCCATCGTGACAGTCGATGCCCCGCTCCGTGGCGTCTGAAAGGTCCGCCTCGTTCGCGTACACTCGGGATGCTCCTTCCGAGACCACCGCGTTCCCGCCGGCGAGCGAGCAGTCCCCGCCGTTGACCGTCAGCGTCGACGAGCCATACGACAGGACGTTATCCCCGCCGTTCTCCCTGATCGTTGCGTCCTGGGCGTTCACCGCTGACGCTCGGGTCGCCTCGGCCCCGCGTTCGCCGTTGTTGGTCGCGGTCCCGTTGTCGAAGTTGATCCGGCCGGCCTGGTACGCCAGAAGCCCCTTCCGGTCGTTATCGGTCGTTGAGGCTTCCCCCGCGTTCACCACTGACCCTCGAAGCGCGGAGAGACCATCGCGACCGCTGCCGCTCACCTCACCGCCCTGGAAGTTGATGAACGATACCTCGTTCGCCGTCACCCCATCGACAGCATCGACGGTCCCACAGTCGGTCACCACGGCGTTCTCGGCGTTAATGATGCACGCCCGGGACGCGATCACGCCCTCCGCGCCGCTTCCCGTGGCCGTCCCCGTGTTGAAGTTGATAACCGACCCCTCGGTCGCCAGGGCACAGTGCCTCGTCGGCCCGTCGACGGTCGCCCCTTCGGCGTTCACCGCGGAGCCCCGAAGCGAGACCACTCCGTCCTGGGCCCCGCCCGTGATCTGCACGTTCGGGCAGTTGACCATCGATGCCTCGTTCGCGACGAGGGCGTCGTGGCCGGGGTTCTCGATCACCACCCGCTCGGCGTTGATGAGACAGTTGCGGCTCCCGACCATCGCCTGCCCGCCGGTGTTCTTTGCAATCCCGTCCGTGAAGTTGACCGTCGACCCCTCGATGGCCAGGACCGCGTGCCGGAACGCCCCGCTCGCGTCGACGGAGTCGGCGTTGATCGTCGACCCCCGCAGCGCCGCGACGTTATCCCGCTCTTTCCCCCCGGTGCAGATCGACCCTTTGATGCTGATCGTTGAGGACCGGTTCGCGACGACGTTGTCGCTGACGCAGTCCGTGATCGTACAATCCTCGGCGTTGAACCGGCTCCCGCCGGTCCCGACAATCCCGTGGGTGCCGGCCTCCGAGAAGTCTGACTCGGCCGCCTCGATCACCGACCCACTGATCGAAACAGCACAGTCGTCTAGGGAGCGCCGGAAGGTCCCCCCGGTCGCGTACAGCGTCGACCCCCGCGTAGCCATCAGGTTGTGGTGGACGGCGTCCTCGGCCTCGGCGTTTTCTGCGACGATGGTGCTCCCCCGGCTCGCGTGGATGCCGATATCCCCACACCAGTTGGCCGTGATCCCGTCGGCCAGCGCCCGTGACCCATTCAGCGCCCACAGGCCGTTCCCGGCCGAATTCATGTCCGGCGTCTCGCCTTCGTACACGCCGCCTGCCTCGAACTCGTCACGGTTGCCCGTCCCGCTGACGTCCGCACCCCGCGCGTCGACGAACGCCCCATCGTGAGCCGCGATGCCGAAGACGTCGCCGTCGACGGTCGGGAACTGATACCTGGCGTCGGTCGTCACTGACCCTTCCCCGCCCGTCACCAGGAGCCCGCCGGCGTTCACCCCTGACTCGAGGTCCTCACCGTGAACCTCGATGTTCGTCACCTCACCGAAGCTCGTGTTATCGATATGCAAAAACGGCTGCATGAGCCCGTGGGAGGTCTGTACCGTCTCCCCGTCAGATAGGCCCGTCTCGATCACCGCGCCGTTCCCGAGCCCGACGATGTTCACCGCCCCGGCCTGGGCGTGCGTCACCGTCGTCGTTTCCTCCCATCGACCGCCCGAATAGCTCCCCTCCGCGACCTCGATCACCACCCGCGAGTTGACCGGCAGGAGCTCGTACTCGATCTGCTCGATGGCGTCCTTGATCGTGTCGTAGTCCTCTGGTACCGAAAGGACGACGTCTGACTCTTCTGCCTGAAATCCCGTTGCTATCAGACTGCCCTCAATGAAGGCAAACGAATTCCGCTCCGGAAGCTCGTCGTTATTTCCGGACATGGTTATTGTGAGAACGGCTGGCGGTCGTACAGCGCCGTCTTCTCGTCCCTGGTCAGCCCTGTAAACCCGATCATTACCTCGCCGATCACGCCCACGAACTCCCGGCTGCCCGAGCCCCGACGCCCGATCTTGAACGTCGTCGGCTCACCACCGGGGACCGTCCCGCTGGACGTGGTGGTGTTCATCGACTGATCGTTGAGCATGATCTCCCGGTTGTCATTCAGGTTGTCGTGGATGCCGATGGTGTGGTACTGCGTGTCCGCCGAGACGGAGCCCGCCCCGCTGGTGATGTTGTTATCGCCGCTCATCCACCAGCCGATACGGCCGTCCTGATCCCAGCTTCCCGTCTCGAGGTTCCAGCGGTCGGAATCGGACGTGTCCACGACCGATGCCAGGATTCCCCGGTTGTTCGGCTCGTAGTCCGTAAACGCGACTGACACCCACATTTGTTCCTCACCGCCGAACGCCGTCGAATCCAGGTCGAACTGGACCCAGTCGCCTGCAGCGAATTCGAGCCCGTACCCGCCTATCCAGTCGCCGGAGACCCAACTCGCCCCGTTGATCGTCCCGACCTCGCCGGTGACCGAGCAGGTGATCGTCCCTCCGCTTCCTTCGTCGATCTTCCAGTGGTAGTCGGCCCGGTCGGCCATGTTTCGGTAGATCGGGTCGCCCGTCGTCAGGTCTCTCCACAGGTTAAAGTGTGTCATTCTTGGAATAACCCCGCGTATCGGTCTTCATCCTCGATGTACGCCAGCGTCGGCTCCTCCAGGCTATCCGGATCAGGGAGCTCGCTCCGTTGAGTCACCGCCAGCGTGTCGATATCGATGCTGTCCTCCACTGATTGGACGTCCGAAGCGACCGCGTCCACCTCGGCCTTCCTGGCGACGTCAGTGTCGGAGCTCGGCTGATCGCTCACCGATGCCGCTGTCGCCGTGAGGCTGGCGACGTTCGTCAGGGCGTTCCCGTCCAGGTCAAGGTCGGCCGCCAGCGTCTCGATCTCCGCCACCAGGGCGTTGATCCGCGCCAGCGCCTCGGTCTGTCCCAGGGTCTCGCCGGAGTGATCGTGGCCCTCCTGGCTGAAGTTCGGGTCGTGCTCATCGTTCCCGTGGGGGGAGGTCGCCGTATTCCCGACCAGCCAGGTGAAGCCCTCGTGGACCGTCTGCCCGTCGACGTCGTTGTGATCCAGGGGAGCGTTCGCCGCGGGTTGCGGCCGAGTCCGCCAGTTCCTGACGTCCTCGTCGGTCAGGTTCGGCATGTCCGTGTCGACCTCGATGTATGCGATCAGCACCTCTCCGTCACCGATGCCCTCGGGCTGCGGTGTCGACCCCGGCGTGCCGGTCTTGATCCCGACTGACTCGGTCGCCGTATCGAAGTACACGACGTCCCACCGCGGGTCCGCGTCAGGCTGGTTCACCGTCAGCGTGTCGGCTGCCGCGTGCTCGAACCGCTGTCCATCGTACTGGACCTCGCCGGCCGCGACGTCGACGTCCCAGTCGCCGCTCCCCGCGGTCGCCTCGAGCCCGCCGATGCCGATCACGCCGTGGCCGTAGATTCCCTCGCTGAACGCCCGGAACGTCACCGGGAAAAGCGGGTCCGGTACAACTATCTCGAATTCTGGTGCTCGTGTCATGGCTATATGATCCTGATCCTCGCGTCGACGATCACTGGCAGATCGTCGGTTTTCTCTTCCGTGTCGAACACGGTCCGCCAGATCAGCCGGCCCTGGTTGTCTTCGAGCCCGATCTCCCGGAGGGAGTGCGGGTGACCGGCTGGCTCATCTTCGAACCAGACGGTGAGCGCCGAGACCGAATCAGAACGGGCGTGGCGTTCGACCGCCTTGTCGTCCAGGCGCTCGCCCATCGTCGTGTCCGTCGGGGCCGGCTGCTGATCGGACGTCCCGATCACCGCCCGGTCGATGCCGGCCACCTCCTCGCTGACGGAGACGGAGTCGGTGATCGCCTCCAGCCCGACGTCGGTGATGTACCCGTCGCCGAGGGTCTGACTCTCGAAGCGGAGGGTCACCTCCACCCGGTAGTCGCTGGTCCCGGTCACTGATCCGACGTCGCCAAACAGGAGCCGGCCCATCAACCGCCCGTTGCGGTCGATCACGCCGGCCTCGGATAGATCACCCGTCAGCACGGAGGAGAACTTCTGCAGGACCGTCACCTCCGTCGGTCCGGTATCTTCCGTCCAGGCCCGATGCCGCTCGGTCTCGTTGTCGAGCTCCTCGTCTGACCGGACCGCGGGCTCGTCTCCCGTCCCGACCGCCAGCTCGTGTATCCCGTTCTCGATACCGCGGAGTGAGTCAACGACCGTCGCCCGGCCATCGACCGTGAACACACCCGTCTCGCCCTCCTCTGTCACCTCCATATACTCGCCGTACTCGGTCCCGATGCCGCCCCGGCCGATGCCGTGTTCGGGCTCCGTACTCCCGACCAGGAGGTGGTCGCCGCGGTCTCGCTCGTACACCGCGCCCGAAACGCGGACCATGCAGGTGATCCCGCTGAAAGACAACTCGAGCGCCCGCTCGTCACTCGCGTCGACGAGGTATCCTTCCAGCCGGCCGACGCCCCGGTTGTTGTTCGAAACGAAGTCCTCGACGCGCCGCGCCATCACAGATCACCCGAGGTTACTCGAACCTCAACCGGAGGCTCGCCGTCGATCTGTACTTCGAGGCGGGAAATCCGTGGCTGGACGTAGCTAAAGCGGGCTTCCTCGGTTGCTCCCTGGGCGATATCGACTTCGACCTGCTCTTCGACCACGCCGTTCACGACGAGCTGCGGGAACACCCGGACGTCAGTGTCGGAGTTGTTGGTGATCGGGCAGAACACCTCGAACTCTTCATCCACTATCGGCTCGGCCGGCTCCACCTCGACGGCCCCGTAGGCGAGGTCCTCCTCCTCCGGGTCCGGCTCCTTCATTTCGGAGATCTCCAGCCGGCTCCCGAACAACTCGATGGTCCCCGGAGGCAGGCTCAATCCCGCTTTGCTCACCCCCGCTTCATCGTGAAGCCGGACCCCGACGGCCACCTCACCGTCGCCGGTCGTCTCGATGCCGCCGAAGACGACCTCGGACGGGAAGTCGCCCTTCATCGCCCGGTAGGAGTCGACCTGGACGTTGATGTAATTATCATACGCCCACCAATCGTCGAACGAGTTGTCGATCTTTGACGTAAACAGCTCCGCGTCAGGCTCCGGCCAGCCTTGCTCGCGGATCAGCCGGAACTCGTGATCGGCCAGGTCCGCACTCTCGTCGACGAATATCTGGTACTGATCGAACCCCCCGACGGTCCGCTCGAGGCGGTTGATCTCCGCCTTTACCTCGCTCTCGTCGTCGCCGTCACGCTTCGCTCCCAGCCATTTCAGCTTCTTCCCCTCGGTGAGCTCGGGGCTCATGCCCGAACCCCCAGCCCGAGGGTCACCTGCCCGGAGCTATCGACCTCCTTCTCGTTCACGACGAAGTACCCCGTGAGGTCAGCCGATGGCCAGTCAACGAACATGGACGACCCCTTCTCGACTGACTGGTAGGCGGTATCCGCGATGGTGAACGTCGCCGCGACCTCGTCCCAGGCGTGTTTCGCCAGGTAGCCGTTCCCGCGGTCCTGGGCCTCCGCGGAGGTCTTGATCGACTCGTCGATCAGCGCCTCCTCCCTCGAGGACACCCCGTAGTACCGGATGGATTCGGCGTCCCGGACGTTCTCCTGGATGCCGTCACCCTGGACCTTCACCTCGTTGACGATGCCGTCGTAGTCACGGTCGAAGTCGGCCGCTGTTACCGCGGTCTCACCCCGGACGATCTGCAGGTCGGTCTCCTCACTCCCGACCGGCTCGAAGTACACGACCTCGTTCGAATCCACCCACGAGTGATAGTTCTCCTCCGTCCCGAGGTCCTGGATCACGTCCAGTGCTGACTCATCGAACCGACGGGAGATCGCCCGCTCCGTAGTCCGAACCCCGCCCGCGCCCAGCGGTGACTCGCGGTCGACCACCTCGAAGGTGTACGTCGTCGCGTAGTCGATGGCGAAGCCGGTGTTGTCCGCCAGGTCGCCCGAAATCTTGAAGCGGTACTCCAGGGTGTCCGGGGACTCAATCTCACCCCCCTCGGCGTCCTCGAGGGCGAGCTCGTACTTCGTGAAGCCGTCAGACCCCGGGTCGATCTCCCACACCAGGCTTAGGCCCTCGTCAGTGACCAGTTCCACCTCGCCCGTGATCTGGTCGGCGTTGTCGTTGACCATCAGCCGCGTCTCGAGCTTGTAGATCTGCGCCCGCCCTGGAACCGACCTCGAGGGGACGTCAGTGAAGCGAATCCGGTAGGTCCCCGACCCGCCCTCGCGGATGCCGCCAAACAGGACGTCGTCGCCCTTCTCGTGGAGCTGCTTCGACGCCAGGTTCCCCAGTTCGAAGACGTCCATGTCGGACTCCCATCCTGCGAGGCTACTCCCCCGATGGACGTCCTCACTTCCGCGTTCCTCGGCCTTCGTCCGGATCACCTGCCGGACGATCTCCCCGCTGTCGACCTGGAAAAACGGCCGCGAAACGTTGCTCTCCTTGAGCTCGTACCGGCTGTCCATCGCCTTGATCTCGATGGTCCCCTTCGATTCGTCGGTCGGGTTTGCCGTCAGGTAGCCCGTCCACTCATCGCCGCCGGCCCGCTCGATCACGACCTTGTCGCCGCTCGAGAAGGTCTGCTTGTTGAACTGCGTGGCCCCGACCACGATGGTACACGAACCGAGGGTATCGGTCTGACTGGCGTCCTTAATGTCGATCAGCGCCTCGGGCACCTCACCGCCGATGGTCACCGTCGGCATCAGTCATCCCCCACGTAGACGTCGGTGTGTGACCATTCGAAGCTGAAGGTGTACTGATCGGGCCCGTTGTCACCCCGGTTTTGCGTCGTCGTCAGCTTCGAAAACATGCCCGAGATCTCGCGCGGACCCCAGATCAGCGTGTCAAACCCGTCCGCGGAATTCGGCCCCCAGGTCCGAAAGGCGTGCGTCAGCGCCATTTCCTTCTCTGTCGCCCGTCCCCACTCGTCGGTGTTGATGTCCGGGTAGTTCCCGCCGGTCGGGTACGTCCCCTCCTGGGTGCTCTGGATGCTCCCCTGGACCTTGACGTTCTCAAAGCCCATGTTCACCCGCTTACCCGCGATGTCGCCGGCCAGCCCCAGGAGCCCCTCGGTCACGATGTTGTTGCTCATCGACCGCTCGGCCTGCCTCGCTTTGAGGTGGAGGACGTCACCGCTCGTCCCGTAGTCGTTCCGCCGTACCTCAACCGATAGGTCTGTAGTGTCGTCAGGCATGGATTACACCAGTTGCTGTAGTTCGTCTCCCATCTGCTCGGCGATCAGGCCGGCCAACTCCTCGAGCTCGAACTTCCCGAGCTCACGGATGTCCAGACTCTGGTCCCCGATCTCGACGAGGAGTTGCTCGATACGGACGCCCATCCCCCCGCCTCCGCTTGCATCCGTACCTCCGCTGCCTCGGAGGGCGTCGATCACGCCCCGGCTGACGTCCGCCGGCAGGACCATTTCGTCGTCGTGGACTTCGACGGCCCCGCCGCTCTCGATGAAACCACCGGTCGCGAGCTGCGGGAGGTCGAAGGTGAAGCCCTCGAACACGGTCTGCCCGCCGACCGTCGTTGAGCCGAGCGGCCCTGCATCGATGGTCGTTGTCGGGAGCTCAACGGCCGGGAAGCCGACCTCCGACGGGATCACCGTATTCCAGACCCCCTTCACGCCATCGGTGACGGCATCGGTCAGCCCCGACGCCATGTCCGAACCGAAGCTGGCCGCGTCAGTGGCCAGATCGCTGAGTGAGGACCGGACGTCACCCGCGAAGCCGGCCACGGCATCGTAACCGTCACTCGCCAGATTGCTTAGGGAGGTCCGGACGTCGCCCGCGAAGCCGGCCACGGCCTCGTAGCCGTCACTCGCCATGTCGGTAAACGAGCCCACGACCTTGTCTTTGAGGTCACTGAAGTACCCGCCGATGTCGGTGAGCAGGCCGCTCGCCCACGAGACCAGGTCCGACCCCAGGCTACTGGCCGTGCTGGTGACGTTGCTGGCCAGATCCGTGACGTATCCGACCCCATCCGATAGGAGGCCACTGAAGAAGCCCAGGACGGCTTTTACTCCCGCCCATATCTCATCCCGGAAGAGAACGACGGCCGCCACGACGGCGATCAGGGCCGCGATAAGCGCCACTGTCGCGATCACCGGGAGGCCGAGTGCTGCAGCTATCGCTGTCACCGCTCCGATCAGGGCCTTCCCGACGACGATCAGGCCGGCTTTCGCGGCCGCCAGTACGCCGAGCCCGCCGGTCAGCTTCGTGACGATTCCGACGAGCCCCGCCAGCAGGGCACCCCCCTTCGCGGCCACGGCCCCCAGGCCCGTCAGGTTGAGGATGAGCTGCAGGACTCGCCCGGAGAGGAGACCGAGGGCTCCGCTCAACAGCGTCGACGCCCCGCCTAACTGGCCGAAGCTCCCCCCGGTTGATTTGGCCGTCCCTCCGACACTTCCGACGGCATCGTCTGCGGCCCGGGCATCTTCTGCCAGGTCACCAACCCCGTCGCTCACTGACTCGGCATCGCGTTTCGCGCTTGCGAGCCCCTGTATTTCAGCGACCCAGGTTAGTTCGCCGACTTCGGCCATGTATCGGGTGAGAAATTTGTACCTATACCGCGCCGTCCTACCGCGTGTTGAGCGACTTCCCTCCCGATTTCCCCCGCTGTTTGGCCTTTCGCTCGGCCTCTTTCCGCTTCTCCTGCTGGATCTGCTTGTACTCCTGATGCAGGACGTTGAACTCGTGAACCTCGCGGTCGGAAAGCCCCTCCTGGCGATGCTCGATCACGTCGACGGCCGGCCCCCGCTCGAGGTGATCGGTGAGCTCCTCCTGGTAGTGGAACGCGGCCATCGCGAGCGCCGCGACTACCAGCCCCGTCCAGGTGAGCCCCGCCTCGATCAGCCCGCCGCCGATGAGAGCGCACAGGCCGGCCGCTGTGGCTACCGAACGGACCGACGGGTCCCAGCGGTCACGATAGCGTAGCTCCTCGCTGTGCTGGCCACGTAGGTCCGTCAGCGTAAAGCCTGCCTCCTCGGTCAGCAGGTATTCTACTGCTCGCCGCTGGTAGTAGACGAATCCAGGGTCGTGGTATCCTCGCCCTCCCGGACTCCGGCCGCGAAGGGCTCGTCGGAGTTTTTTGCTTCCTGGTTCTCCAGGGCGTCACCCGGCCGCGGGGCCAGATCCTGGAGCTTCTGCCCGAGCTCCGGGCTCACGCCCGCCAGGAAGATCGACAACGAACCGTCGACGGACGAATCCTGGATCATGGCCTCCAGGACGTCCTTGTAGTACTGGTCGATGCGCAGCTCCGTCTTCTCCTCGCCGATCTTCAGCGCGTCACTGACGTACTTGTTCTTGCCCGTCCACGTCAGGTCCTTGACGTCGAACCAGTACCGCCGCATTTCGCCCTCGTGATTCGGGGCCCGAAGGTACACCCGCTCGGCCTCGTTCGAGACCAGCGCGTCCTCCCGGGTTCCGTCCTCGAGGTCGTCCCACCAATCCGGCTTCTCTCCGCGTGCAATGTCAGACATTGTTGATGTATTCCTCCGTGAACTGCTGGTGATCGCGTTCGAACGCCTGTTGAGTCTGGTATGCTTCCTGACTCGTGAGGTGTTCTTGCATATCTATCACAACGCCTCGTATAAAATACTCCCGCTGTTTCACTTCCTCGAGCCGGCCCATCGCCTGATCCGGTGACGGGTAGGCGTCACACCGCTGCCCGAGGAGCTCGCTTTCCCACCAGCACTGGTAGCGCGTGTTCGGTGAAACCATGAGCCGAAGCGATCACGCCGGCGTGCCGGCTTCGAGGTATCCCGTCCCGTCGCTCTCGCTGTCGACGACGGTGATCGTCGTCTGCCGCGGGAGGATGGTGATCGGGACCTCGATCTTGCCCTCCTCGGGGACGCCATGCGGGGCCCCCTCCATCCGGCATCCGGTGGACCTGATCTCCAGGGTCTCGTTGCTGTCCTTGACGAACGTGATCGAGGTGTCGAAGCCGCCCTGGGTCGGGTCGGCCATTTCCTGGTAGATCGAGTTGTCCGTCACCGCGATTTCGACCTCGAGGGAGTACCCGCCGTTGCCGTACAGCAGCTCGTAAGGCTCGTTGCCCTCACTCTCCTCGATGTAGTGCTCGGCTGTCGCGTTGTTCGCGATCTCCAGGCTAAAGTCGATCACCCGGGCGAACGACTGCGCCCCTGCGCCGAACGCGAGCTCGAGGTTGCTGTCGACCTTGGAGAACCGCCACGGCTGCCGGTCGGGGAGGCTGACGTCGACCGCCGACCGCGTCCCGTCCTGCGTGTCCGGCGTCAGTCCCAGGCCGATCAGGTCCGTGGTCACCTCGAGCTTCCCTTCGTTGTCTTGCTGGATGGTCGCCGTGTCCGGGTACACGCCCAGGAAGCCGTTGACGAGGTCCTCCTGGGAGCCCCGGCCGAAAAACGCCCCTTCGACCGTCGCCGTCGGTGGAGCGCCGTCGTGAAGCCGCTCGATGGTGTGCGTCGTCAGCCCGGCCTCCGGGTCGTCGACGGTGACGGTCTCGCTGCCCATCGCCCAGGCGATGGGGAAGCCGTCGTAAGGGTGGATGGTCCAGGAGCCGCCGTCGAACGAATGCTGACCCTCGGTGTGGTCGTGCGGGTCGCGATCAGCCCCGACGTACCGGCCCTCCTGCCAGTCGATCTCCGGGTCGGTCATGTCCTGATCGCCGCTTAGGAAGCCCGGGTACCGCGTCGGGACGACCTCGGTCTTTTGCTGACCCTCGATTGCGAGGGCGATCTGCGTCAGTTCTGCCTTGTACGGGTGCGGTTGCGTGCTCATAGTCTCTCCGCCTGGTTATCCCTTTGTACGCATAAGTCAGGAAACCCGGGAGAACCCCTCACACGACCGAGAAGGAGGTGTACCCGATGTCGTAGTACGCCCGCCACTGGTTCGAAAAGCGCGTCGGCGTCGTGTCGATGTTCACCAGGCCGAGCTCTTGCCAGTCAGATCCGAACACGCCGCCTCGAGGTGCGTTGTTCGCTTCCCGGATGTTCTCCAGGACGTACACGACCGCGTCCCGCATTGCTTTCCCGCTGCGGCCGTCCATGTCCCCCGCGACCACGATCTCCATCCGGACGGTGAAGTCGTAGTCCTGGGACTGTTGCATCGGGTCTGACCATTCGATGTCTCGCGGGGCCTCGTCGTGGACGTAGATCAGCGGCCGCGTCCGCTTGTTCGGAGGCAGGCTTCGCGAGGACTCCCCCGGCCCGGGCGATTCGACGTCGAAGAAGTCCGGCTTCTGGACCGGCTCGCCGTCCTTGTAGGTGTTGTGGTCGCCCCACAGTCCCTCAAAGCCGGAGGTCCCGTCAGCGCCCTCGATGGTGAGCGTCTGGACGTCGTAGTCCGGCCGGGTCATTTCGCGATCACCTTCGCCGGGAACGCTGATCGCTGGAGGTTCCCATCCGATGCCGCACTCACCCGGCTGACCAGGTTATCGTTCGCGAGCTCGAGCGACCAGTTGGCGAAGTCGCGGGCGATCTCGACGACCGGCGTCTCCGCGTCGTACCCCCGGCCCTCGAGCCACTTCTCGCCCCGCTGGGAGGCTTCGATGAACGCGTCCGAAGCGTACAGCATCGGCTTCGTCCCGTTCTCGGCGATGTGAGCCGCCAGGTGGTACGCCCCAGGCAGCGGGTCGCCGGCCGCCCGCCGGTTGTCGACCTTCTGCCACAGGGCGTCCTCGCTGTCGGCCTCCTGGAGGTCGTAGTTCTCCCAGCCGAGCTTGTTGGTCCACCTGACCATCGGCGTCAGCGGTGGCCAGTGCGGGTCGCTCCCGTAGTTGACCGCCGCCGCATACGGTGCGGCAAACCCGACCTGTACCCGGACGTCGGCCTCGGGAAACACCGCGTCGATGGTGTCGCCATGATGGAAGTCGACGTCGACGGTCATAGCATCCGGGCCTCCGACCGGTTCCGCAGCGCCTGATCCCACTCCCCTTTCAGGTTCTCGATCAGGCTCGAGAAGGTCAGATCGTCGTCCGGCGTCGGCAGGTTGTCCCCGATGTGATCGGTCTGGATGAACTCCACGGCCACCCGTGCAGCGACCGCCGCCCTGATCTCCGACGGGCAGTAGTGAACGACCTCGCCGGCATCGTGTTCTTTCGCCTGGGTACGCCGCGTCCCCCGGGTGACGGTGACCGCGCCCGTCTCCGGGTCGATGCTGTTGATCTGGCCGTACTCCGTCCCGCCGATCAGGACCACGCCCCGGGCGGGGAGCCTCGAGGCGTCAGCCACCTCGAAGGTGGTCTCCTCGGTGCCCACCTGACTGGTGAGCGTCGTCTGGCCGCCCCGGTTCTCGTCGCCGCCGAGCGCCCCGTAGCGGTAGGTGATCCGGACGTTGTCTTTCAGCCCGGCCTTCCGCCAGTTCCCTCGGTAGCGATGCCCGAAGATACGCAGGCGGGCCTCGTCGTAGTTCGCCATCCACATGGTGCCCTCGGAGGCAGTGATGTTCTTCCAGCGATCACGCCCCGTCCGGATCAGGAGCTCGTCGCCCGCTTCCGGGTCCAGGGGGACCGCTTCGCGGTGATCGAGCCACAGAGTGGCCCCGTTCTGATACCGCCAGAAGTCGATGTCCCAGGACTCGTAAGTCGCCCGGTGACCGGGTGAGCCGACGCGCCGCTCACGCCAGGCGTGTCCGGTCTCGTTCTCCAGCTTCAGCTCGTACTCCTCGATCTTCGAGAGAAGCCACTCCTCGTCCTCGTAGGCGAAAAGCTCGTCGGCCTGAAGCTGCTCCTCGGTGAACGTCGGGATAATCTTTCCCAGGACGTCCACCGGGTGGGCGTAGTACGTCCTGGGCATATCAGGCTCCTGGCGTGTACACGATCTGGATGCTTACCCGATCAGAGGAGGTTTTCACCGTGTCGATCTGGTCGATGGAGTCCGGGGCTTCCGTGGCCTCGAAGTCCTCGATAGCCGCCTCTATCGACGGGTACACCCGGTCGGAGTCACCGCCGGCCGTTGCGTTTGCTCGCGCCTCGAGGACAGTCCAGGCCATCTACGATCACCCGTCGTCCTCGTCCTCGTCGGTGTCTTCGGCCTCGCTGTCACCGTCACCATCGGCCTCCTCGTCAGCGTCGGCATCGGCCTCGCTGTCAGCGTCACCGTCGGCGTCGTCGCTTCCGGTGTACGGATCAGGCTCCTTGCCCGCCTGGACCTGATCGATACGCGAGCGGACCGCCTGCTGGTCCTGCTCGCGGAGGAAGTCCTCGAGGTCGGTGTTCTTGGCGTGGGCGATGTTGAAGTCCGTCTCGAACGCCCCGGCCACCGACTGAAGCTCCGACCGCGTCAGGTCGTAGTCGGGGCCCGAGAAGGACGTCACCTCCTCGCCCGGGTCGTCGACGCCGGCGATCTCCGCGAGCTCCTCGCGGTAGGCGGATGCCTCCATCTTCGGGCCGTCGATGCCCAGGTGATCGAACACCCGCTTGCGAAGTTCCGGGTTGAAGTTCGCCCCGAACACGTCCGACGGCAGGTAGTTCTTCTCCAGGATGGCCTCCGCGATGGTCTCCGGGTCGTAGGCGATCTCGAGGTTGTTGTGGTTCTCGAACCAGCCCAGGTTCTTCGACGGGATCTGCGCGAGCTTCCAGGGCCCCGGCTCGCCGCCGTTGCCGCCCGAAAGCGCCGCTGACGACGGGAAGTTGCCCTGCCGCCCCATCGCCTCGTCGTTGTAGATCGACCGCGGGCCCGTGTACCGCAGCGCCGCGAGCGTGAGCTCGTCGTGGCCCTCGGCCGCCAGCTCCTCATTCCGTGTAGTTGAAATGAAACCCATCGGGAATCACTCCGAAAGGTCTCGGAGCTTGCCCTGGTGGTTGAACCGCCGGCACACCGGCTCCTGGGTCGTCAGCAAGCCGACCTGATCGGCCAGCTTGTTGATCGCGAGCGTGTTGGTCGCCTGGCCCAGTCCCGCGGTCTCGGTGACCATCGGGAGGTAGACTTCCATCCCCAGCTTGGGGACGTTCTGACCGGTGACGGGGTCCTGCATCGTACTCATGTCGAGGAAGTAGATGCGGGACAGGCTGTCCGACGGGACGTTCGGCCCCTGCACGACCGGGACGTCGTCCCAGTGGCTGATCTGGGAGTTGAAGTTGACCCCGGGACGGGTCTCCGCCTCGTCAGTCCCTCGAGCGACCGCCGCGGCCGCCGCAGCGGCCAGGGCGTCAGCCCGGAACTGCGAGTCGCGGAGCTCGCTCATCACGCCGGCCGTGTCGACGCCGGTGAAGATCACGATGTTGTCCCGGTCGACTCCGTTCTGGATCATCGACTGGATCACCCCGTTGATGAGGTCCTTCGTGAGCTGCCGGTCGCCGTTGCCGGCGTTGTGATCGACGACTGCGTCCGCCCAGTTCGCCTCGTTGGCACCGCCCGCGCCCGTCGCCGAACGGTCGATGGTGTAGACGTCCAGGTCGCCGTCGGCGAAGTTGACCCCGTTGGCGTCCTGGGCGTTGGCCTCCTCGTCCGCGGAGGCGATCACGCGGTCCAGCGCCGTCAGCGTCGTGTCGTCGGCGTACTGCACGCCGTTGCCGCCGTTCGCGTCGTCGGACGATTCGACCGCCCGGGCGAGCCCATCGACTTCGATGGACCGCTGGAAGTACTCCTCGCCGATCTGCGTGAGGTTCTCGAAGGGAACCCCGTCCTGGATCTCGGCCTGGAGCTGCTGAAGCAGCGTGGCCTCGAAAAGGATCTGGGAGTGGTGCGGGTCCGCGGCGACTTCGCGCGTGCTGAAGTCGACCGGGTCCGGCCAGGCGTCACCCTCGTCGGGCGAATTCATCGACGGCGGGTTGAACACCGCCCGGAACGTCTGCGCCCGCGGGTCGCTGATCGACGTCACTGGCTGGTCCGACGGGACCTTCGGGAGCATCCCCCACAGGGGGGTTTTGACGTTCGCCTGCTGCCAGAGGACCTGCCCGTAGGCCCGGTTGTTGATCCCGTCGGTGCCGCTCGTGAACGCGGCCTTCTGGTAGAGCGAGTCGCTCTTGCCGTACAGCCCGTCCATGTTGTCAGCCCAGTGGAAGCCACTGGCGACACGCCCGACCGCGTGGGCGTACTTTGCGAGTCCGCTGTTGAATGCTTCTACACTCATGGTTCAGTCCCCCCCGCTTCCGAAGTTGGAAGCGATATCCTGACCGTAGTCGACCTGGTCGTGGGTCGAACCGCCAGCCGGGTCGGAGGTCTCCCCGGTTGCCATCTTCTCTCCGATGTCTTCGACGATGCCCGGGACGGCCTCGTTGATCGCCCCCTTCATCGATTCCTCGAGATCGCCCATCTTCTCGGCGAGCTCTTCTTCGGTGACACCGCCCTCGAGGTCGGCCTTGAACTCCTCAAGCCGCTCGTCGAGTTTCTCCTCGGTGACGACGCCATCGGGAAGCCCGTCGCCCCCCTCGCCGGCGTCGGCCTTCTCGTCCTCGTCCTCGTCGTCTGGAACTTCGTCTTCTTCTTCTTTCATCTCGCCCTCCGCGGCCGCTTCCGCCGCCTGATCCTCGGGGCCCTCGTCGCCCCCTTCGCCGGTCGCCTCGGGTGTGAGGGCCGCCTCCAGGGCAATCCGGGCCTCCGGATTGATCGACTCTTCGACCTCGTCGAGGATGGCCGTCAGATCGCCCGCCTTCTGGTCGGTCGCGGTGTCGTCCCCGCGGACCGCCTTCAGCGTCTCGATCACGGCGTCAGCCTCGAGGTCGTGCTCTGCTGCAACTTCGTCAGCTTTCTCACGAAGCTCGCCCTCGTCGGCGTCTGCCTTCTGGGCCAACTCGGCCGCAGCAGTCAGTCGGGCCGAATCGAACCCGAGCTCACTACCGGACTTCGTGAAAAGCTGCTCGTTGAATGCGTCTCCCATAGTTGTGTCTGCCTTGTGGTGTATCTCCTCGGCCATGCCGTCGGCCTCATCGGAACCGCCGGGTAGCAACCCGGTCGGCCAGGCGTCCTCCATGAACGCCTTGAATTCCGCCACACCGAAGCGGGACTCTTTGTTCTTGATTTTGTGCTCCTCGCCGATGGTGACAGCGTGCCAATCGAGGTCGGTCACGACCTCACCCGCGGGAGTCTCCTCCCACTCTTTGGCGTAGATGGTCACCGAAAACCCGTTGAGGTCTCCAGCGAGGGCTCGCAGCCGGGTCTCCTTCGCGATCTCCGAGTTGTTCTTCAGCTTGGCGACAATCCAGAACTCGTCTTCCTCGGCTCGGCCGGCTCCCCCGGGCCGAGGCTCGCCCTTCTCAACGACCTGCGTCGCCAGGGCGTCACCGGCGTCGAACGATAGCGTGAGGTCTCCCACCTGCATTTCGGCCGGCGACTCGAGCTCGTGCTCGGGGGCCACCGTCCCGACCGGGATATCCTTGTGCCGACGGCTGATAATCCCGTCTTCGTACAGTTGAGGCAGCGCGTTCGCCAGCGCCTCCATCTTGAGCTTCTGCGACGGCGTGTCGTCGTCATACTGCTCCACGGACGCCTTGCCGAAGATAACAAAATCGTCCGCCTCGACGGCCTCACGACTATCCTGATCCAACTTTTCTTCATCGACCAGCTCCCGACGGCGTCTCCCGTCCTCGAGCTCCTTCACCTGACCGAGCGGAGTAGCGCCCCCGCTGGTGTGACCGACGATTCCGTATCGTCCAGAGAGCCCGAGTCGTGGTTTACTGCCGCCAGCACTCATCGGGTCAGACTATTGTACGCATATCTGAGGGTAGTTTCCTGACGGGTATGGTAATCCACCGCAAATATAACACAAAAACCAGATCCTCACAGACACTTATCTGCAATCAATCTGCAATCTCACTGCGTGCAACACGAATACAGAACGATGGTGATCTGAAAGCATGGGACGTCTCAAAGAGATCGCGGACGAAACGGATGCCGAAATGCGCGAGTACCTCGATCACCTCGGGTGGGAGCAAAACCCCTTCGCCCACCCGGTGACCGGGGACGAGTATGTCCTCCCCTCCGCGGAGGATATCGCTGACGTGAGCAGCCACCTCCAGAACTACACCGGGCCCGTCCTGATCCACTCACGGTACTCCGGCGTCGGGAAAACGACCCTCCTTCGGCTGATGCTCGAGGAGCTCGGCGATGAATACCAGCCCGTACACGTCGGCGAACACAACGTCACCCCCTACGAGCTCATATCCATCGTCGCTGACGCAGTCGGCGTCGGGAAGTCCTCGTCGACGAAGCTCACAGAACAAAAAGTCCGGGGGGCCTCCTTCGATCAGGACGTCCTCCTCGGCGTCGACGAATTCGGCCTCAACGACCCTGACACCCTGCACGTGATCCAGTTTTTGAACGACCTCGAGCCGTTCCGGGTGATCCTCACCGGAATGACCAGCCAGTGGGATGCCATCGGTGGCCTCGGCAGCGAAGGCCGGGCGTTCCAGCGCCGGGTCTCCTACCAACTCGAACTCGAACCCTTCGACCGCACCCAGACCCAGGAACTCGTCCAGCGCCGGATAGCCCGGTCCGATGGCAAAATGCCATCAGAATACGATCAGGTAGATATCGAACCGTTTTCAGAACGAGTGCTCGATGAAGTCCATACGCAATCAGAAGGGGTGCCCGCTGTCGTCACCTCGAGCCTGTCCGAGCTCATCGGCCTCGCCGCGTACCGGTACGTGAACGACCTCGGGAGTGAGGTCACCGTCGACATGGCCTCCAGTATCGACTACCCGGAGCCGAAGGTAGAATGATGCCAGGGAGACAGCAGGGTGCAATCAGAAT